>CADAOO010000007.1 GCA_902789505.1 uncultured Methanobrevibacter sp.
ATTTGCTTTTTGTCTTCATCCATGTATGATGAAGTATTATTAACATTAGCCATAGCTATTACAACCTGTATATAATAATTAATATAATATTTTATTATTACTTTTATATAAAATTATCATTACAGACTCCCTATTCAAAGTCATGGATTTCCCATACATTGTACCTATTGAATCATAAATGTTTAATGGGATTTATACTCTTCAGAAAATAGCTTTTCATAAATCCTATCTAATGCTTTTCTTTGATCAATGAATTTGTTCATTTCTTCAATAGCGCCCACTTCACTAGCATAACGTCTATTACGATTAGCAGATTTAATTTCATCTTCTAAAACATCTTTTGTGTTATCAATAAATTGATTTTGTGAATTTAACAATAATACAATCTCTTCTAGGTTATCATATTCTTTTTGAGTTATTTTATCTAAAATTTTATTATTGCGAGTTAATTCAAATCTTGCATATTCAATGTTTCTATAAGCAAATTTATCTGCGATTTTATCAACAACAACATCACCGGATATTTTATATCTTGAAGGGTTCAACATAAAATATGATTTTCTAGATTTTTTATCAATTATAATATCATGATTAGTTATTATAAATCGTTCATCTTCGTATATACCATAAGAATAATCCTTATTTCTTTTAAATAAATTTAAAAATTTTCCAATCATTTTTTCACAAGCTTTATTAATAAATTTTTTCAAGTATATTTAATCTGTGAGTATGCTGCATTCTAACTTTAGTTTGCCTTTACCGCATTTCGGGCATTTTGAAGATTCGGTTAAATATCCTAATTCATCACCACATTCCGGGCAAGACTTTGTGGTGTTTTCTAAATGTATTGTAAAATCAGAAATATGATTATTTAAAATATCTTTTATTTCATTTCCATTTAAATTTTCAGGATTTCTGATTATAATAAATTTATTTATTTGTTTTCTGCAGTCGCTACAGAAATAATCATAGTATTTGCCCAATAATTTATATTTAATATTGTCTCTTCTAATTAAAGCATCAAGAACAGAAAGAGATGATTCATCAATTATTTCAAGTTCATTATTTTCTTTTAAAACAAAGTATTTTATTCTTTTTTCATTTAAATCAAGGTGTTTACCACAAGTAAGACATTTTTGAATTTTATCACTGAATTCAATTATTTTTAAAGAATCATCATAATTTTCAATATATCCGATGATTTCATTATCATCAAAACCAGGAATATTTTTCCAAACTTCATTAACATAAAATTCTTTAACTACTTTCCCACAGTTATAACAATAATATTCACCGTAATATCCCGTTACTGGTCGATACTGCATAATTTTAGATGTTGAAATTAAAAGTGGCACTACAATTACATCATGATTTTCATTAATCATGAAAACATCATTATTCCTAATATATGTCCATCCACAGTTATCACAAACATACTCTCTATATTCGCCCATATAACTCACTTCATTTCAATATTACTTTATATGCTCCCAAACTTCACCTACTTTCTTACCAGTTTCAAAAACAGGAAATTTATTCTCATCCTCTTTGCACAATCCGATTTATGTTCACTTAACCAAAAGAATCTTTTCAAATTGAAAGCATTTGCAATAGCTAGATTTAGACAATTTAATTTCATTTATAATATAAATCCTTAAATAATAATTTATTCACACAACATAAATAATTTACAATTCCCTCATCATAAACTAAGTCATCCGCAAATAGGATAATAATCCATTGCTAAGTCATATGCTGGATATTCAGAGGCATACTCTCTTTTTATTAAATCATCCTCCTCCTTCACAAAACTTATTGCAGTTTCTTCAGAATACCTGCATGAATGAATTAAACAGAATTTAACATCCTCAATATATTCATCAATGTTATTATAGTCTTTAAATTTAGCACATTCAGTTAGACGTTTGTTTATTTCAGATTCTTTAACATCAATAGTGGGATGATGTTGGTTAATCATTTTTTCAGCGGACTTATCTTGTTTGTGTTTTTTTAGAATATTCCAAATGGTTTTAAATTCTTCAATTGTTAAAGAAGAAGACTGATTATCTCCAACAAAACTTGAAACAAGTGCATTTGCTACAAATCCTTTTGAATAAACCATGCTTTTAACATTAACTGCAACAAAACCTCTTCCTCCATAGCCATCATAAATTAGTTCTTTAAAGTTTTCCTCATTAAGATAATCTATAAATTCATTATGATATTCCTCAAGTATTTCATCAACTACAAGAAATGTTGAGCAACCTTTTTTAATTTCATTTGTTGAATTTAAATTTCCAATATGCTTTTTTAGTATGTTCCAGATTGTTTTAAACTCATCAATTGTAAATGGATTTTTTATGCTTTCACCAACAATTGTTCCTGTAAGAGGTGCGGCTTTAGGAACTCCTGCCGAATAGCGTAAGCTATTGACATTGACGTAAAAAGATCCTCTGTCACACCAGCTATATTTCCTGAATTCTTCAAATCCTTCTTTTTTAAGATAATTTTCAAAGTCTTCTCTAGACATTGTAGCAGAGGTATTCTGCACTAAAAAACATGCATTGCCTGACAATATTTTAAATTTATCCATATTATCACCAATTAATCCACTAGGATTTGTATTTTAAATATTCTACGTATTCCCCATCAATCATATCCTCGTTTTTTCAAAGTCTTTTTATTAAAAAATACTTCTTCACGTTCCATTTTTTAAGTATACATGGATTATATATCCTCAGATAATAGGAATTAGCTCACTATTCTAATATATAAAAAAATTTGCATAAACTTTGTTAATAAAATGTTGGTGTGACGTGGTTTATAAATGTACCATATCGAGTAACTAGTTTATAGGCAATTCTTAATGTAACTGTTAATTAAATAAAAAGGAAATTCTAATTTTAATATTAATGTGCCAAGATTAACATTAACACTAAGTTTTGCTAATCAAGCTGATTTAAACACTCCCTAATGAAAAAAAAGAAAAAAGAGTTAACATTAACGTTAACTACTATACAAATCTGTGAATATCCATGATGGGTCATAAGCTATTAAATATCCATCTTCACACCAGATTGCTCTGACATTACCTGAAGTAGTATCTGCCACTGCCACAGGATTTCTGTTAATCCAGTTTCCTGAAGTATGTTTTTTATGCCTAAACCTTAACCTAATATGGCCAGTACCGCTTACACGGCATTTAACATGGACAAACTGCACGTCATAACCTAAGCTTTTAGCTATTCTGTAATACACTTGTCCCCAGTCAACACAATTGGAACCCTTGCCCTGACTGGCATCATTGATTGTTTTCTTGTCTGTCTTTTGTGAATTAAAGTATTTGCTGTACAATTTCTTCTTTGCTATAATAGCTAAAGCCTCATCTATTGTGTTTTCCTTTGTAGTTGAATGTCTTGATAAACAGCTTCATTGTTGAGTCATTATAATCAGGAAGCTTTGACATTCTGTAAACGATTGCAGGAAGCCTTCCGTTTGCTCTTATGTAGCTTTCAGTCCTTATGGCCATGTCCACATATTCAGCTTTATCAATTTGGGTTCCATTTTTTAGCGTTACATAGTTTGGAAGGAAATCTAAAGATGTGTTGTCTTTGATTATGGCCATTGTATACATTGCCACTAGCTTATCGCTTCCAAGTTTTTTGGCTTTATTTTCTATATATTTACAGTTTCCTTTTAATGTTAATATTTGGTAATAGTCACGTTTCTTATACTTCTTTTTGTTTTGGATAATCCAGTACGCTATTGAATTCATAGCTTGGCAAAAACTTGTCCAACTAATATTATCATTTTTATTATCTAACATATTATATTATTTATATAACATGGCTATTATATTTTTTGCAATTTTGTTAAGTGGGCAAGTTTCTAGAAAAAAGAGTAATAATTTTAGAGAGATTCAAGTATTTAAATAATTTTTCAACAAAATAAATAATATGCTTAAATAATAACCAAACACATTAAATTAATCACATTCTTCATCATTGATGTCTTTCTCTACTTTCTGTAGCACTCTTCACTTTGAATAGGACAAATAATTTATAAAATAATTTAAATTATTAATGATAAATATTACCACAATGTGGATTGACAAATATTTTGAATTAATGTTTTCTTCAAAAAAAAGAAATATAAAATTAGCACATGAATTAAAAAATAATCATTTTCCAAATTCATTATATAAATATAAATATTTTGATGATAATAATCACACTTTAGATTTATTAAAAACTGATTTAATCTTTTTATCCAAAGCAAGTACTTTGAATGATCCTTATGAAGGAGAAATATTCTATGACAAAGATATATTATATGATTACTACTTTTACAAAGAAATCCTACCAAATTTTTTCAAAAAAGCTAAATTAAATAACAATCAGATTGAACAGATTATATTTAGTAAAAATCCAAAAAAAGAACAACATAAATTTATTTACGAAAATGATTCATTGGTAAATAAAGAAATTCCCATTGAAGAACATTATAATAAATCTATGGAAATTAACAAAAAATATTTTGATTATCCAATTAAAAAAATAATTAAACAACGTAAAGAAGAAGTTTATTTAACTTGTTTTTCAAAAACAAATACAATAAATCCAATGTGGGCGCATTATGCTTATAATCATACGGGGATTTGTATTGAATACAATATAAAAGATTCAAATGAAGAATATGTTTCAAACTGGTGTTACCCAGTTAAATATGAAGATAATTATGATTATACAAAAGAATTAATGAATATTAAAGATAATGGGAATAAATTATTACATGAAACATTACTTAAAAAATCTACTGAATGGAAATATGAAAAAGAATGGAGGATTTTAATAGATTATGATATTCAATTAAGTGGATTAATTAAAAAAGAATCTGATTATTTTTTAAAATTACCAAAACCACAAGCAATATATTTAGGAATAAATATTTCAAACAAAAATAAAGAAAAAATATTAAAAATCTGTGAAGATAGAGAAATTTCAGCATATCAAATGGAAATTAATAGAAAAAATCATCAATTAAAAACTAGTAATATTAAAAAATTTCCAATGGGCAAATGGAATGAAACAGAATATATAATTGATTGTATCAAATATAAATCATTGAAAAATTTATTAAAAAAATACTTTTTTAAACATAAAACTAAAGAAGAACAATATAAAGATTTTTCAAGAATAATTAATTCCTTTTGTAAACTATCCCCTGATGAAATAACTTATTTTTTAGATACAATTTTATTTAACAATGAAATATTTCCAGTTTTATATCCATATTACTATAATGTATTATTATTTTTGAATCATTTAAATGAAATTGACAAATTTAATAAGTATAAAACTAGAGATGGATTAAATATTTCTGAAAATATAAAAAAATGGATAAGCAACATGATATCAAATTTTTATTTCAAAAAAATTATAAGATATATGATATTTTATGAAAAATTATTTATGAGATTCTATAATCGTTATGTGATTTTAGATAAAAAAGAAAAAGAGAAATATGAATCCCAATTGAAAAAATATGCTATTAAAAATGATTATGTGACATTAATTGAAAAACATGATAAAACTTTAATACATCCATTTTCTAACCCTTCAATAACTGAATTAATCAAAGAAAACATATTACATAACTTAGAGATACTAATAACTTCTTATTATAAGCATGGAATATTTAATGAATGTTTATGTTACAATGAATATAAAACATTTAATTCAATGATAATTAAATTAGAAAATTTAACCTGTGATAAATACAATAAAATATATGAAAATTCAGAATTACCATTTATATATGACTGGATTTTTAATGAATACTATGATAATACATTACATTGTGCATGCAAAACCCTAAAAGATAATCCTCATTTATTAACATTAATTTCACTTAATGATGAAGAATTATTAAAAAATATTGCAATTATTAACTATAATAATGATAAACAAATAGCAAACTTTGCTGAAAAATGTTGTGATGAATTAAATTTAAATTATAAAAAAATAATCCCCCTAAAAGATATATTCCTAAATTATTTTAATCCAAAATTTAATCCATATAAAATATTTGAATAAGTTAACTTTTAATATAGTAAACACAGGAATATTAATTACCCAAATATTGATTTAACTCCTTTAAAAATAAATCAAAAAAATTTAGAGTTGACTTATCCCGTGTATTTAATTTAAATTCATCAATTACACTTATCAACTTTTTAAAATCATAATATTTTTTTAATTTTTCAAAATCAAAAGTCCATTGTTTTCTTGAAATTCCATTTAATAGATTAATGGATTTAGAACTTTTAATAGAACTAACTAAAAATTTGGCTAAATTTTCACTTGAAATTGAATTTAAATCTAGAAAATCATCAATTTCCTCTTTATTGCCCCATATTTCCCAATATTGAATTATTTCCAAAAGATGATTAGAATCAAATAACTGTTTATTATTTGCTAATTCTTTAATTTTCTCATAAATTATTTTTTCAAGTTTTAACACACCATCTTTAGAAATATATAACTCGTGTTGATTCTTTTGTTTATTACCATATACTCCCTAATCACATTCAATTCCATAAATTAATCTGGAAATAGAATATAAACTAAAATTTTTAGAAATTGATTCGCAAATTAGATTAAAAGATACTTCTTGAGAATTTAAATTATAAAATAGATTATCTAATAATTTTTCAATAGATATAACTATCCGAAAAAATAGTTCCATTATCAATATTTATTTCATCAGCAATTATGAAAATTGCTTGAATTAAATTTTTACTTTGATCTTTTTCAAAATTTTTAGATTGATGTATTAATTTAGTAAATAATGATAAAGATTTTCCATATTCATTCAATGATTTAATTTCGATAGATATTTCATTAAAATCATCTAAGTTTACAATTTGATCTACTAAAGCATTACTTCCTTCATCATCTTCAAGAGATAATGTGAAATATTTATCAAAATGATTGTTACTGCATAATCTCAATTCCTTATCATCCATAGTATCGTGATCTAAGCTGACATTAGGAATATGTATTCTATTAAAAATAGGTAAAATATAAGCTAATAAAGATAACAAAGACTTATTATCCACTTTAGAAACATTACATAAGATATTATAAAAATCATTAATCATTTCATTCTGTTTATCACGGTCATGCCTTTGAATTGAAACATTCTTTTTTCAATGGATACATATATATTTACGTCTTAATTCTAACAACGTATGACCATAACTCCTGAGGAAATCATGATTTTTATAATCTTTAAAACACCACCCCATGACAATCGAAATTCTTTAAGGAGTTTTGGTTTTAGTGGGGTGTTGAATTTTTTTAGATATATATGATAGTTCTTGTATTTTAGAATAAATTGTTAAAAAATAAAATTCCAATACTTATTAAAAAGAAAAATTATTAATTATAAACTCCGCAGTAAGAATTGCATCACGAGTAGATAAACGAATCCATTTCTTTGATTCATCAGTCCCAGGACTAGGAAGTTCTAAAAAATAATCACATTGTCTTCTAAGTCTTTTTAAATCTTTAAAATTATTAGCAATGTCATGATTAGTTTGAAAATCACATGGCCCATTATTATATATAAATTTAGGAATAATTGAATGATCCTCCCCATTATTTTTTAAAAGATGGCCATAATTTTCTTCTTTCATCCATTCTCTTAAAAATAAAAAAACAGCATAATAAATTCTAGTAATTATAGTTCGTTCTAATGCAGATTTATACTCTGAATCATTTACATCATTATACAATAATTTTGCTAACTCAAGAAAATGACCTGATTCAAAATTAACAAAATCTTCATCCTCCATAACTATTACCTACTTAAATAAATATAAAAATTATTTATATAAATTAAATCATTTTCAAAACAATAATTTTCTATATCTTTTCTTATTTGAGAACGTAATTTATTTTTTTCATGAAAAGACAAATCATTTTTCAATTTAATAAAAAATTCTGTTGAATTATCTTCTTCATCTTCATATTTAAAACATTCTAATAAATTATATTTTTGTATAACATCACTACGAATAAAATCATAAATTAACGACATAGGATCATAATTTTTTAAATAATCCTTTAAATCATTACGATATACATCTTCTTGAGAAGAATCACTCCCTTGAAATTGATTTGGAAATTTTAAATTAATCATAGTTATCCTCAAAATCCAATGCAAAATATAATTTATCTAAATCTTCTGGAACATCAACATCTACAACTAGTTTTTTATCTTTTGTATGTCTATGAGTTGGATAAAATAAAGTTAATGTTTTTGGTTGATTTTTTGAAATAAAAATCATTTTAATTGGACTAAATTCTTCATCACCAAAATTTTCTTTGAGTTTTTCAATAAAATTAGGATGCAATATGTCTTGAAGTGAAAAATCCTCTTTTATTGCTTGTAAAACATTTCCGTCATACTCTTTCATAATATCACAACTAAAAAAAAATATCTTAAATATATTATATTTTGAAATAATATATAAAATTTTCTAATAAATTTTGCCATAAAATAAAAGTTTTTTAATTTTTTATTTTAAATAGAATGCTATCTCAGATTACCTCATCTACTTCAATTATAAAATTTATGTGATTTTAAACCAGTTTTTAACATCCGCATTTTTAATCGAGTGATTGAAATCGAATGTAGTCAAAAAAAATCAATTTGAAGATTTAAAATATTTTGTTTTTTGTTGAGGTCATAAAATTATAACACCCAAATCTTCTTTTTAATCATAGGTTGTAAAATAATTTATATTTAACAAATTCTATTTTTCAACCTTTTAGTATAAATGACCACCATAGAAGAAAAAACAAATTATAGAAAATAAAAATGAATTGATCAACATTTCCAAAAATTTGATGAAGTAAAACACCAAAGAGCATAATGACTGGGCAAAAGAGGTAAAAACCAGAGACAGGGAAAGATGTGTCCTGTGCGGAGTTGGCCATCACCTGGAGACACACCATGTCATTTCATTTAAGAATTGTGTACCTCTTCGATTTGACCTTGATAATTGAATTACCCTTTGCCATTGGTGTCATAAAAAGCATCATACGCTTTATAATCTGGAGAATACCAATCCAGTTACCTTATTGAAATTTTTCAAAGCCTTCAGGTTTTAGGGAAAAGACTTTTTTTAAAATTGGAATCTCTGAACGCAGTATTAAAATAGTATCCAGTTTAGATTTTTTATTTTTGTAGTTAAAAATTGTTCCGAAGGCATGATTATACAGTAATTTAGTGAGAAATAATCATAAGACAAGGTAAATATATCTTGCTTTTAGAATCATTTATATATGGAGATAATCTTATAAATTAAAATATTTTGTCAAATAACCGTTAATTAGATTATATATTGTTAATAGTTTAATTTAATTTTTTCATATTTATCTTTAAGCCTATAAAACTCCGCTCTATTTTTCATCGCTTCTGCAACACCCCAATATCCAGGAAATAAGTATTCTTCTGAGTAACCATCAGCATATAACTCTTTTAAAATTTCATATTTACATTCCCCAGGAATAATAAATTTATAAAATATTCTTTCATTCTCTTTAAGAGTAAATTTTTCAATACCGCAGATTCCAATTTCGATTTCTGAATTACTATTTTTATTATAGATACCTCGTTGAACCATATTGCAAACCATTTTATCCAATGATTCAAATGAATGTTTATTAAAAGTTTCGGATTTGTTAATTAAAAAAGTAAATAAACCTTTTTGAGCTTTTAAATTAGAATTATTATAATATCTTGGCCTATAAAATCTAAGTTGAGGCTCATTTTGTGATTTTAATCCATCTTCCACAACAAATGTTGAATATTTTTCAAAATATTTATAATTAAACGCCCATAATACGCAGTCTTCTTCATTTTCATTTAAAATATTTTTCACAGCAAAATATAATGCAACCTTATAATCATATGACCAATCTAAAGCACATGTAGGCAATCCATAATGTTGTGCTAGGGATATTACTTCATAAAATTCAGATTTTGGCCAATAACCTGGAAAATGATTAATATTGGAATGCAATAGTTTGCGAACACTCATACTTACAGGGATTTTCAATCCACTTTTATCTGCCCAGTCTAGAAATCTGAATAAAATAAACAATTCTCTTTTATACTGCAACTGCAAGGTTAATTCATCGTCATTGCCGCATCCGATATCTCGAAAAGAAGCCGAGTGATATTCTACAGTATTTGAATTTAAATATTTACAAATCTCATATTTTCCATCATCAGATGTTCTTAAAGCTTTTGGAACTAATCCATATTTAGTATTACTTACTCCTCTAAAAATACACTCATTCTTTAGATTTACTGGAAATTTTTTACCATTAGGATGTCTTCCATCTTTTACTTTTTTTAAATCTTCAGGTAGAAGAACTATTTCTTCAACTAAATCATCATACACATCATCAGTCATTTAATCACCTCAATTGAACTTAATATAGTTTATAAGTAAAAATATCTGTATTAGCAATATTAATTAAATTAATACTTTATTTATTTTTATTTAAAAATTTTAACATCATCATTTTAATCAATCAGATTCAAATATTTTACTATAAAATTTTTTTATTTCTTTATAATTTCGCCTAAAATCTTTATTAGGTAATTTTTCAGTTATTGGTAATTCTGTAAAAGATGTTAAATCAAAATAAATATCTTGATTTAATAATCTAAGAATTATCCGGTTTATAAAAGTCCTATAAATATCCGTAGTATAAACCATTTTTAATCTTGTTTCTATTGGCATGACATGACCATGAGCTGAAATATTTCTATGCCCTCTAGCCTTTTTTTCTGCCCTTCCTTGCTCTAAACCTATTTCATCTAAAAATTTCTTAACTTTTTGATAACCTGTAATTTCATAAGATTTTTTAATATTCTCATATACATCTAGATAACATTTTAATTTATCTTTAATAATTGGTAATTCATCATTCATTAATTCGCAGTATTTTTCTTCTTTAATCAATTCACCATTAGAACATGTTTTTGATGAATTAAACCACATTTCTGCTAATTCATCTAAACAACCTCCAATCATGATAATTTCAGATTCTGTTGGAAAACCAGTTGAGACATATAAATATTCTAAAATATGAGATAAATTTAATTCTGTTTCATTTAAATATGCATTAATAATTTTACTTAATTGATTTTCAAAATAAAATTCATCTATGAAATCTCCATAAAATGAGATTGCAGGAACTTCATATGATGAACACAACCTTTTAATATCAATTTTAGGAGAAATATTTGGTAAAAATGAAATTTCTTTTAAAATATTGTTATTCTCATCATAATAAGTTTCCCCTATTTTGATTAAATTTTTTCCCAAAGAAAACGAAAGAATTTCTTTTATTTTCTGTCGTATTTCTGAAGAAGGAATATTAAATTGATTTTGATACTCAATACATAAATTATTTGACCACTTTGGTCCGAAATCATTAACCTTTTCTAATACAAATTTACAGTTATCTAACTGTATTAACGAATGATTGTAAGAAACTCCATTCACTGATTCTATAATTTCATAATTATCTTTTTCAAATTCATGTACTTTAAATGGAAAATCATTAAAATAAAGAGTTCTTCGAGCAAACATTACTGATTCAGACGGACCATTTAAATACCATTCTTTTACTTTACTTAATGAATCGAAATCTTTATTTTTATATTCCCTTTCAATATTATAAACTTTAAATTGTAAAAATTGATGAAAACCTACTCCATTTTCCACAGAAATACGTTGTTTATTGAAAACACAGAAATTTGCAGTAATTTTTTCATCATTATTTTCAAAAACAAAATAAATTACATCATATTTAACATTTAATTCCTTAGAATTTATCACAAAACTTCCTTCAACATCCAAGATTAGATCATATTTTTCATTTCTTTTAATAATACAAGAACTAACACCAGTTAAATCAATATTGCTACTTATTTCATAATCCTTAATTAATTCAATATCTTCTTGAATAAACTCCCATTCTATTTTTGATAAACTTCCCATAACATCACCTGACAACCTTAAATTCCTTTAATTTCTCTCATTAAATTTTGAATTAGAATTATTATTTTTTACTAATTTATCTTAATCTTTCAACATTAAAAAATAAATATTTTATTCATTTCATACTCATCGATTAACTCTTCTAACAAAATAATATGAAGCATATATTCATCTTTAATAGGTATTTCTTTTTTAACAGCCTTGTAAAATTCTAATTTATTTTCAATAACTCCTGATTCATCACCTATTAATCTTATACTACTTTTAGGATTTAAAACGTTTCTAAAGACATCAACATCCTGATTTAACTCCAATAATAATTTTAAAAAATAGATATATTCATCAAGAGAATAACATTTATCTATAGATTCAAATATTCTTCTCATATACTTCTTATTTCCATGATTTTTTGAAATGAATTCCTTTATAAATTCATATTCTTTAACTCCAGTTTTTGAAAAGAATATTGAAAGAGTAGCTAAATAAGAATTATCAATAAAATACGAAATAATATCTTCTAATTCTTCATATGTATAATCCAACTCCCAAATGAAAGTTAATTTATAATTTTCATTTCTAAGATTTTTACCCCTGACCATACCCAATTCTATAGATTCATATCGAAGAGTATCATCATTAGGTATTGCCCATTCCAAATATTCTTTTAAAAAACGTCTATCAATAGAGCACATCACCGATAATTCTTTAAAATTATAGTCATAATGAGGATCTAATGTTTTATTATTAAAATAGAATTCTTTTAATAATTCAAAATTATCTTTAAAATATTCAATGTATGATTCACAGAAATCATAATCAAATTTTATAGGCATATCTTTTGATTTTTTAATCAATACTTTAGTCATATATTGTATTATATTGGACGTAGGCAGATTCATATCATCTTTTAGTTTTAAAAACCATTTATTATATTTTAAATAATAATTTAAATCATATAGAATAAAAGTTCTATTTTCAAAGTGATTTAGATAATTAATAAATTCTTCAAAGAATTCAGGAGTAATATCTTGTTCGGGAATTTCTAAGAAAAATTCACCATTAAATTTATCTTTTTCAATAGGGTTTTCTTCATTTAGCATATTATAAATTTCCAAAGAAAAAATATGGCATTTAAATAATTTTCTTATAAAATACGACCTATTAAATAATTCAAACTTGTTGTTTTTATAATAGTTAAATGCCTCCTTAAATTCACTAATGTCTTTGCTTATTAAAAAACAAAACAATTCATTAGCATATAACAAAACATTATCTTCATTGTTTTTTATCTCATTCATCAGCCTAATTAAATCATTTGGACTGAACCTATCTAAATTTTCTTCAAACTGCTGATAAACCATTGATTTATCAAATTTTTTATATTTATCTAACGCATTAGAACATAAATCAATCTTTTTAATCATATCTTCATCTATAAATTCAAAATCACCATCATTATCAATTGAATATTTTTTTAAGGTAGCACAATATTTAAAAGCTAATTTATTTGGAACATATTGAGTATAATCCAATGTTTCTAAAAAACCATAAATTAACGGAAATTCTTCTTGGATAATTTTTTCGACATTTTCATAAATTAGATTAATATATGAGTTTAATGTACTGATTACAAATTCAGGATAACTATCTTTCATTTTAAAAAGATAATTTAATAATCTGGATCTCAATCTCATTAATTCATTTGTATAGACAAGAGTAAAATTAAAAAGAGTTACACTCATTCCGGTTGGTCTATCTTCAAAATGATGCCATTCTAAAAATCTTAAATTCTCAATAATAAATATGAATAAGTAGTCGACAACGATTGGATTGACATCTATTAAATTATTTTTATCTTCAATTACATCCATTAACAGATGTTGAAAATGAAATTGTTCATGCTCAACACTATATCTATCGATTGAATATATTTCTTCAATTTTTTTCAAGATATCTCCAGTTAATGATGGATAATCAGACATTAATTTCAAGGAATATTTAAGAACCAATTCATATTCGTTTAACATGAACAAAAGATTTATCATTCTATCTGTTGAGTAATGATGCCCCAAATCAGGTATTTGGAATTCTGAAAAATCATATTCTTCTTTTTTCTGGTTTTTATAATAATCCATTATAAAACGCAATGTTTTAGCTTCATTAAGTCTGTAGAAGATTTCATGAAAAGAAATTTTATCTTCATCGCCCAAATTCCTTTCAATATTATCTAAAATTGTTGAATATTTATTTCTGAATTCATTCATTCCGAAAATATTTAATACATCCCATATTTTAGATTTTAATTTGTCAGGATTATCTTTGATGAAAGTCTCAGCAATTTTTTCAAAATCAAAAAAGTCATTCTCAACAAAAGCCAAATAAGAAATGTAAGTTGATAAAATAGAATCTTCAAAATAATACTTATTGTCCAGTTCAAAAATTAAATTGCTCTCAAGTAGGCTTTTTAAATCATTATCCTCTTCAGTAATTCGATAATCAAACAATTCATTTATTAAATTAATGATTACTGAATTATCTTTTTCAATAACATCAAAAAATGAAAAAATAGATAATGTCTTTAACAGATTTTTATCTGAAAAAATATCATTTAATTTATCGTAGCTTTTAAAATAGTTTTCATATATTAATCGAGGATGCTTAATGTAGGAAACATCTCTCTTTTCAATTATTGGTTTTATTGCCATTAAGCAGAGTGCAGGATTACCTTTAGATACTTGAACTAATTGATCAATGAGAATCTGATTAAACCTAAGACCTTCTTGTTTTAATATATTTTCAATAAGGTTTCGCATAAACAAATCAGAATAATTACCTAATTTTATAGATTCGCCTATGAAATTTCTTAAATTCTGATAGAACATATTTAAGAATTGATTTCTTAAACTAAATATGAATTTAAAGTTATTTTCGCCATGCATATTATCTAAATCTTCGAGAAATTCAGATAAGTTTGAAAAATCATCAGTATAATCATCTATAATGAATAAAAAATTATCCTGTTTATTAATTATTTTTCTAATATTCTCAATCAAACCAGATGAATGTCTCTTTATAACAACTATCCTGTAATTATATATTCTTGAAAATTCACGAGCAACTTCTATTGATAATCTGGTTTTTCCAACCCCTTGAATACCATGTAAAAGCAGATAATCATTGTTTGATAACTTTTTAATAGTCTCTTTGAATAGGTCATCATCCCTGTAAAAATAATTTTTTAAATCTGGCCGCATTCCATTTTTACTATTTTGAATAAATGAATCGAGAGAATAGATTCCCCCCATATTCGGAAAACTTGGAATGTAACTGCCAACGTTCGGAAAATATTGCAATTCTACTGATAGATTTTGAATGTTAAATATTGTTAATTCTGTTCCAGCATTAAACTCACTCACCAAGTCTTCTAAATCTTTAAATTCATCTGGAAGAATTTCACTATTGAATATCAAAATGATTTCACTTATATCTGAATTAGAAATTTTGGATTTAGATTCGTTGAAACAATGCCTTATATCACCCTTTAATTTTTTTAAAAATTCATTAACATTATCATCCCTATTTTGTGTAGTAACCTCGCAAAAAATAAATTCCCCATTATATTTTTGAAAAAAACCATCAGGAGTTCCTTGGGAGGTTTTATTCTTACCAATAACTGCTCCAGGAGCTCCAATGAAATTATATCCTTTAAAATTTAAAAAATCAAAACTTAACTTTTGAAAAGTAGATTCGTTCATGGATTTTAATCCATCTTCTATTATTGAAGTAACTTCAGACAACATAACTACATATAACTTTTTGAACTTACATTAAATAAAATTGTTGAATTCAAGTCTTGTTGAAATTTATGTTTATCTCAATCATTACATTATTATTATCATTAATTCAAATTCCAATGCTTTTTAAATCTCTCAACATTTTTACTTTCTAATTCTCCTTTAAATCTACTGAAGTATTTTGATAAATATTTACGAGATTCTTCACAATTTAAAACTTGATCATTCATTAATGTTATTTCAAGAATTTCATTTGCTTGTGAGACAGTGAGTTCGTTTGATTCTAATCTTTTAAAAATTTCATTAGATTCAAAATAACTATTAGATTTTCTTAATTTATCAATGAGATTAGCAACTTCTTCTCGTTGTTTAATTTTATTTATTTTTAATGCATTTTTAAAATAAGCGTTTGGAACATTTATTAATTCTACAAATTTTTCTAAAGAATCAAAATCATCATAATTTATGCCCTGAACATCATAAAAAATACCATATGGTCTTAAATCATCAAGATAAATTGGAATTAAAAATGCATTATTTAAATCGTGCTGTAAAAATGCTATACTAGCTTCTTGATTACACCATGGAGATTTATAAAAATTATGGCTAAGCATCAAAATAAATAAATTTGAACTTTTTAGTTTTTGAAGAATAATAGGATTCCAATTAACACCACCTTTTAAATCAATTTGGGCTAAAAAACATTCTATTTCCACATTATTGAACATGTCATACACTTTTTCAGCATTTTCATAATCCTTACTGGAATAACTAATAAAGACTTTTAATTCTTTAGAATCTACATTTGGCAATTCCAAACTAGTTTCATTAAAGTTATTATCATTCTTTTCAATTAAATTTTCTTTGAAATTATAAATTCCATCTCCAGTTTCATCAATAATTGATTCTAAAATTGCCATACCTCTTTTAGCATCCCCATATTTGTTTGTTTGCACTTCATCTTTAAAATTAATTAATCTATAATCATCTGCTTTTAGTATTTGATTTAAATAAGAAATACATTTTGATTTCCATTTAATGAATTTCCTTTCATCAACTTCATCTTCTAATATTATAATAAACTCTCCGTAAGAACTATCATTATATTTTGTAGCGAGTACTTCCTTTCCTTCATCAAATAATTTATTTAATCTTTCTAAAATCTCTTCAATTCTCATAATTTCGCCTAAATATTCATGTTAAATATCTAATCTTTTTTCAATCACTGATTTTAATAACTTAGGAATATAATCCTCTAAAAATTTCAAACAATTCTCAAATTCATCTCTAATTACGCCTTCATGGACAAATTTACTTCTCACTTTATAAGACACCCCAATCATCTCTTCAATATCAATATTTTCTAATAATATATCATACTCTTCAGATAATTGTTTAATTGAATAACTTATTGATCTTTCGTGAATATGAGACAAACTACTCATTATTTCATTAAATTCTTTTTGAAGATTTTCATCAGCATATTTTTCTTGATATTCTTTAACTTTATCTTTTAAATCACTGCAGCATTTTTTACTTTCGTTTTCACGTCTAATTTTTGGTTTTAGTAGTTCTAATATTGTAACATATATTAAAAATCTAGACATGTCATCTTTATAATAAGAATCTGCATAAAGATTAATAGCTGTTTTCTGTTTTTTATTTAAAAAATTTGATTTAATTTTTGGAAAGATTATTGAAATTTTATTTTGTATTTCTTCTACAGAATTATATTCCGTAACTTCAACTTTGACATCCATTTTGATATTCATTTCAATTGGAGGCATTATTACTTCATATCTATTTCCTTTTTTTATTATTTCAACATCATCATTTTTTGTTGAATTTAATTTCTCTCCAAAGATATATCCTTTGAGCTCATCAAAAGTAATATCTTCAATTTTAATACTCCAAAAGTCTTTAGTAATATTTAAAAGATGAATACTATCTCTAAAGTTAAGATAAAAAGTATAAAGTTCATCTGAATCATAATTACCAATGTTATAAATATCAAAGTAGCCAACATGAGTGTTATTAGTATTTATACGAATTTCACAATCATTTAAATAAAAACTCTCATTTTTACTAGATTTTATTTCACTATTTTCATTTAATTTAAATGGTATTCGTAAATATGTATCTTTAGTATTCATGATATTATTATATTACATTAATTTTATTATTAATTTTCCATCCAAACGAGTTTTTTAAAAAAGAGTACATAATCTTTAAAACATCAGAATAATAATTAAAAAATTTCTGGAAGATTTAAATCTAGACATTCATTTCTTGTTTGTTCGAATAAATACAATCTATTGTTTTTTAATATTAATTTAAACTCACAATTATTTGAACATGAAAATCCTAACTTTTTAATATAATCTTCATTACTTAATTCATCATCATGTTTATAGATCTCTTTGATTAAGTTATCAATAAACCGGAGATAATTAGTAGGAACCCCATTACTTCCAATTCCTGAAAAGAAAGGAAGAAATACATTTCCATCAATATCTTTTAATAGAGTAACGCATTTGGACAGTTTATATTCATCTTCACGATTATGTTTAGGATTAAAATCCGTGACGCTTCTAAGTCTTCTTGATTCGTAAATAAATGGCCAGTTATTATATACTATTTCAGCGTATTTTTTATCAATCCATTCATCACTGTGAGGGTGCCTATCTATATCAATTAAAAAGACCGCATCCCCATATGTAATAAAAAATAGTAAATAATCACTTCCTTCCATAAAATTAGAATTATTCTTAAGTTTTGAACTTAAATGTGCATGATTAATTCCATAATTATTAAATAATGTGTCAAAAGAAGTAGAATCAATATGTCTACTTTGATATGGAATTAAATTACCTTTACTGCTGATAATTTCAAGAACCGTATGAAAATTCCTAACATACTCATTTGGAATTTTAGATAATTTTCCTTTAAGTTCTTTTGAACACACCACATAATATGATTTACCATATAATGTCCTATTTTTAAAATTCATCAACTTTAAAAATAGATTCCTATGATAATACCTGTCTCTATTAATATCTTTTCTTAAATCCAATTTAACATTCAGTTGAATTTCATCAACTTTGTCTTCTATTATTTGATTAAAATCATCTATTAACATATTATAAACCTCCATTGAGTTTTTGCAATAAAATTTAAAAAATATTCTATTGAATATTTTTCTAGTACAGTAATTTATCATTCATGTGTTACTATTGTAACATTTACATATCCTGACAAAATTATACTTACCAAACTACCCTTCCCAATATGATTAAGATTAGTTTAAGACTTCCAAAAACCATACATGATTCCGTTAGAATATATCTCCCAAATCATGTACGATAATGTTTCATGAGTTCATACATGTTCATCCATTATGGTGGTGGTTTTACTCATGATTGGGATAACATTCTTATATTATATTAATATAAATTACTATATTATAAAATTTTCGGATAAAATGAAAAACATCAGATATATTTATATCCTATTATAGATAGACAATATAATATATTATCTAAAATCGATATTTTTCCAAGAGGTGAGAAACATGCTCATATTAGCTACTAGTAAAATTCAAAGCAATTACCAAACCACAATACCAAAAGAAATCAGAAAAAATTATGATATCGACAATGACACAGTTGTAGAATGGGCCATAAATGAGAAAGGAAACCCTGAAATAAATTTCAGAAAAAAAAGAAGGTTTAAAGATTTAGTTGGTGCCTTTAAAACTGAAGAAAAAACTAATGCAGTAGAATTGAAAAGGAGTTTGTACGAATGAACAAAGTATTCCTGGACACTTCATTTATACTGGCCTATGTTAATTCAAATGATGATTTACATGAAAACGCTTTAAGATTAGAAGAAGGTAAAAATATATTATCACAGGACTGTTACATCAACAATAATGTGTTAAATGAAGTCTTAACATTAACTGGCAGAAAAATCAACATTGACGCTGCTGAAGAAATCTACTACGGTCTTATTGATAGCTTTGAAATATTAAACGAATACAATATCTTCAACTACACCGCCAAAACTTTTGATATCTTCAAAAGGATTATTGGGCCGAACAGTAAAAAGACAAAATTAAGCTTTACCGATTCAAGCATCATTTTAACAATGCAGGAATCGAACATTACTGATTTAGTCAGCTTTGATCAGCAATTTGAAAATTTTGATGGAATTAATCTTATTGGTTTAGATTATTTATAGAGAATAATTTGAACTTAATACCCAATGATTATTAAAATGAAATTATATTGATGCAAAAAATAAACATTTGACATTAATTGTAGTTCAGACAGTTAATTACACTATTCAAATAATTCTCCTAATGGCGTTGTATATGAAAATTGGTAGAAATAAACCATGTCCCTGTGGCAGTGGAAAGAAATATAAACATTGTTGTTTTAAAAAAGATAATTATTTGAAAAATCTTCCTGATGATGCATTAAAAAGATTAAAAGGAGAATTTTCCAAATATGATCAGGAAGATTTAATTAAAACTTTAGCAGCATTATCCACCTGTCCTGAAAATCAATCACAACAAATTCGGATTGAAATAGCAACTCAAATAGCATGTTCCAATATTTATTGTGGAAATAAAATTATTACCTTACATGAACTAAATGAATTATTTTTAAAATACCTTCCTTCAGAAGGACCAATAGGTTCGCTAGAAGACCCTTCCGACAATTTATTTACAAATAATATTTCCTTCTTTAAGAATAATATTATATTTACTGGACCATCTACTTCTGAGTATTATATATTACAAAAAATACTCAATTGCATCCACTTTAACTCTTCAAGTTTTTCTGAAAAATATCTAAATAATTTCTATCAAAATTCAATGTTTATTTTATCTTTAAGCGATTATGTTGCTAAAAAAACAGGGCATGATCGTTATGAAATTTATGAAGATAGATTTATGCAAGAAATATTTTTTCCAAATATCAATGAATTAAATGCTCATAAAAAAAGCGTCACATTAAATGTTAATGAGTTGAAAGAGTTTAAAGACTTCTTAAATATTGATAAAAATATAGGTAAGGATTTTATTATTGAAGTAGGTGATGATAATTTTAATAGTATTCTATTAGTTGAAAACAAATTTAAAGAAGAAAATAATTTTAAAGATTATTTTAGTAAAACAATTATGTATTCTGAATCAGTAGATGACAATCCATTATTAAAATCACCTTTAATAAAAATTGAAGATAATTATATAGTTTTTCCTCCATCATTATCTATTTCTTTAAGACATAACATTTTATCATCTGTAGTAAAATTTAATGAAAAGAATAATTTTATAAATAATTATCAAAAAGAGTTATGGTCTAATATTTTGTTTAATTTAAAGAATAAAATGAATTTTGAAGACTTTGATTATGAATTGCCAGAATGGGAAAATACAATATTTAAAGATGAAATTTTTAAAATTGATACTGATAAATTAGCTTATTGTATTCTCATTAACGATGATTTAAAGAATTATGGTAAAAAGGGACCTTGTGAAAAAATAGATTTAAAATACGAATCAAAATTAAAAAACAGAATAAACTTTATTATTAGTAATTTTGATTCCAATGAAACAATTAATGACATTCTTATAATTTTATTTATTGGCCAAAGTGGACGGCAGTTTTATACAAATATCCCTAAATATCATAATTTATTAATAATCAATTGTGAAGAATTTGAAATCCTTATCAATTCCGGCAATTATGATAGTTTGACTCTTTTTAAATTTGCAAATTTATTAGAAAATAAAGATATTATGGGAAATGGTTTTTTAGATAAGTTTAGTATTTATATCGAAAAAAGCCATTCATTTTATTTAGACGATAGAAAATTTGATTCAATCTTATTAAGCTTTGATTCAACATCAGAAACTACTAAAAAATTAAGAAAAAAAGCAATTAAAGACAAAGACCCCCACTTAGAAATTTATGGTGATAAATTAGTTTCAGTTAAAAAAAATAACGAGTTTATGTATGTAGCAGGTTCAAATTTATTTTTAATCAAAACACATAATCAAAATATTTGGATTAATTTTGAAAATTACTTTGAATCTGCAATTGCTGAAGCAATATGTTATTGGATCTGGCAATTTAGTGATGAACTTCAAATTGACTTAAACTCATTGAAAAACCATCATATTTTTATTTCAATCAATATTGAAGAGTATGATGCTTTAGACTTGACAATTGAAATAACAAATGAAATTAAAGAAAATTTAATTATTTCAAGTAATGTATCTGAAAAAGAAATTAATTTAAGAATCAGCAAATATTTAATATCCATAGCAAATCAAAAAGATAATGAAGCCGATCGGCTTTTAATGAATGAAATCTTAAAATTAATGGGAATTTTATTAGAAAAAAATAGATTACAAAATACACTAACCAAAGAGCGAAGATGTGAAATTATCAATAAAAAAGCACCTTTAGGTTTAAAAAAATATATTCTAATTTATACTTCAGAAAATATCATGAATATTCCTGTAAAAAATCAAATACGATTATTACAAGAACATAATGTCCAATTAGTAATGGATGACTTAACAAATAAAGTTCATTGTGATTTTGACTATAATCAAAAGTTAAACAAAAAGCAATCACTTGAATTGACCCATCAAATTGTAGATTATTTGCTAGATTGTATTAAAAAAGAAATAGTAAAATATGATTGGGAGGATCTTATCCAAAAATTAATTTTAAATTATGAAAATATACTATTTAATAGGTTTTACCTTTCATCCACTAATATATATTCTTTAAATAGTTATGACAACCCGTCCAGCATTTTAAAAGATATTGTAACTGATGACCATGAATTAGATAAACTGGGATTGCCAACAAGGACTTTAATAGAAATTTTATCTGCAGAACAAAACTTTACTAGTGTAGTAAAAATATCAAATGAAAGCTTTGATAATTTAATGGCTTTATCATATGTTTATATTGAATGGACACTTGGCAGTGACTATATTCATTATGAAAATGTGGATTTTGAAATTACACCATTAGAATCAGGTCGTATTGGAACTAAAACAGAATTAAATGATATTCTTGATACTTTTAGAACGAACAGGACATTAGAACATATTAATAATTTATCTACAAATATTTTTCATGAGAGTAGTGGTGGAGAAAAACCAAGCGATAAAGAAGATGATGCATTTGAATCAGAATTTGGTATCAATTTAACCGATTATGCTGAGTTTATTTCAGTGCTAATAAGTTTAGCTATATGTGACGAAAAAGATATTGTTTTTATTAATAAATCTAAGTTAGTAAATATTTTGAAAGATGAGTTAGACTGGAAATATGATAAATCGGTACAAGCTATAGAAAGTTTTTCAATAAGTCATCGTGGAGACTGGGAAACCCCTCCTGAAGGTTTTAGTGAAAACGATATTAATCCTTGGGTTTTTAGAAGGCCATACTCCTATTATTTGAAACCTTTAATTATTAAAAATAATGCTGATGAAACATTGATTTATGGTTTTAGAAATGTCTATCATTCTGGTTTAAATTTACTGAAGTTAATTTATAAAGGATTATATAAAACAGATAATTCTTCAAAAAAATTTAAATCATTTAAAAGTAAAATGCTTGATGTTAAAGGAAAAAAATTTAACGAAATGGTTTTTGAGTGGTTAAAAGACAATTTAGACACATCTGAAAAATTTTATTTAAGACCTAATGTAAAAATAGACAAAATAATTAAAAATAATCCTCAATATGGAGATATCGATGTCTTATTATTAGATAAAGAGAAAAAACGTTTATTTTCAATTGAATGTAAAGATATTGAAAGTGCAAAAAATCCTCGTCAGATTAATCATGAAATAAAAAATTTTTTTGGTGAAAAAGGTTGGATAAAAAAACATCAAAAAAGAGAGGCGTGGATAAAAAATAATTTAGATAAATTAGGTGATAAAATCGGGCAGGATATAAAAGATTATAAAGTCTTCTCAATTTTTATAGTATCTCAGGTGTTACCTACAATTTATTTAAAGAAATCTCCTATTGACATAATTCCTTTTTCAAAAATAAAATATGACGGAGTAAATTTCTTAGACAAATACAATTAATTTCAAATTTAATGAGTATTTATTACTAAAAAAACATCATTTATAATTTTAATGAATTTAACTTATTAATTTCCATTTTATTAAATCTTGTTAAATGAAAAATATAAATATAATTTATTCTGCCCGTAAATTCAGATATCTTATCTTTGCTATGTTGTAAAATCGAAACATAAATGGAATCATATTTAATATTAAAATTTTCAGATGAATCTTTAAGATTAATATCTGTATGGTTGCACAATATTTCATGAGTATTGGAACTTGTACTATATCTCGAAAATCCATTATCTGATATGATTAGAATTATTTTTTCGCTGCAACTTGCAATATCTACATATTTTAATTCATGGTCATTAAGTAAATGTTTTTGTAAATAAAAATATGAATTAATTCCCTCAGCACTTAGAAAAGATAATTTAAACCAATTAAAAATTGATGAATTCATTGAACCCGACAAAAAATTTTTGATTGAAGTCCCTGAAAGTGAAGTTATAATAAATAATTTAGAATACTATGAATATGAAGATTTTACTGAAAAAAAATTTTATATAGAAGTTAACAAAAACGGAAATCCAATTTCAGATAAAAATATTAATTATCATGTTGCCAAAAATGAAATACAAAATAAAAAAGAGTCATATATTCTACAAAAATTTTTAAATTATGCTGACAAATGCGGTTTAAAAGTAAACACGAATAATATCACTAGAGAATCAATTCATCCTCCTTCACAAATACGTTCGGAATTAGAAGAAATACTTTATGATTTTAATGAAATAATATCATTAGCCCAACATTATGGTTTACCTACTCAGGCTTTAGATTGGTCTTATGATTATAAAGTTTCACTATATTTTGCAGTGAAAGATGTTTTATCTAACTCAAATATGCATGATTGTGTTTTATGGGCTTTAAATTATAAATTGTTTGAAAATCAACTGCCCAATGAGACGTGCAAAATTAATTTAACACTTTACAGACCAGAATATAATACTAATCCAAATTTAACTGCTCAAAAGGGATTATTTACATTTTTAGGAGATTATGATGGAAATTATGAAAGTCTAGATAAAATTATATCAAATGAGATAAAACAAGAAAAAATTGGCAAAAGAAAAGGAGAATATTATAATCAAAATAGTAATGCATCATCTTCAAAAGATACTGTTTTATATAAATTTATCATACCAAAAGAAATTAAAACAGAAATTTTAAATGAATTGTATTTAGATGGATATTCCGAAGGATATTTATTTCCAGGTTATTATGGAGTTTCAAAACATATAATTAATGAAGTTAAATTAAGAAATTTATTAAAAGAGTCAAAAACATTGAAAAAGAATATTTTATTATCCGTAAATTGGAACATTGATAAAGTGAAAAATAAAGAAAAATTGTATGAGTTTATACACCATGATTTTAAATGTGAAATCAATAAAATTTTCATTTACCAAAATCATGAAGTTATAGGTTATTTTAAAGGAAATGAAATAATCAAAGACTATCCTGAAAATTTATGGGATAACTTCGGAAAGCAATCTGGAATATCGCAGACAGAATTTAATGAAACTTTTAAAGATTCTAATTGTTTTGCTATTCGGATAAATGATTTACATTTATTTAAATATCATGTGAAATTATGTGAATTTAAATTAGAGAGTGATTTTTGTTATATTGAAGAATATGATGAAAATTTGAACTTTTTATTAAATTTTAGTGATTAAAAATTAATTATATGGCTAAGTGAATTAAAAACTATCATGAAATTACCTATTGACAAAGTTCTTTCAAGAAATATGCTTCAAAATATTTTACATTTTCTAAAATTGTTCCAGACTTTAATTCCACATAACATGTATTAATTTGAATAAATTAATAAAATGTTTTAATAAATATTAAATGGTACATAGAGTTTTATTGGGCATTCCATTTATCATAACCTTCTAAAAAGATTTTAACAATGAATTCATCTTTAATAGAATCATCATTATCAACTAACTTTTTAATTTCATCAATATTTTTATATTCATTTAGCTGTTCCATATCTCTTAATAAAAAACTTGAATTTTCTTTTATAGGTAAGAATGAATTCAATAGATTTAATAATCCAACAGATGTTGAAATTAGATTATTTATAATCGACTCATTTTTACTTTCCAAATTTAATTTAGCTCCAATGTATAATACTTCACTTAATTTATTTTCTATAATAAAACTATTATTTGGTATTTTATTAAATTTCTCTTTTATAATTTCAGTTAAATCATTTATTTCCTCATCTTCTAATATTAATTCATCATAATTATATGGTAAATAATTTTTCATTTTAATATTATCCAATATATCAAATAATAGGATTACATTATTTGAATTTTGATAAATTTCTTTTAATACGCTAAATCTATCTTTTTTACCTATCTGATAAATCATTTCTAAACATAATTCTTCAATTTCCTCTCGATTTAAAAAGAAAATATCTTCCCACATTAGGGTTTCAATGTTAAAAAGAAAATTTAAGAAGAATTTATTTTTATGAATCTTATCTAACCTATTTTTAATATTTTCAAAAAATATAGTTAATTTATTTTCTTTATATAATCTTGTAAATTGTATGACTACCCCAGAATCATTTCTGGAGTTAATAAAATCAACCACAAAATCTGTTTCAGATTCGGATAATTCTTTTATAACACTATTCAACTTAAAATAAGCTTTAAAATGGTTTGGATGATGGATTAATAAATTTTTATCTGCAAAATCCTCATTGTTAAACTTAAAAGAGGGATTGCCTTTATAAATATTTCCAATTTTGGGAAACAAAACTCTAAGAATATGATTTACATTCTCATTCTTATTGACTAATTCTTCAAATTCTGATTTTTCAATTTCAAGAATATCTCTTTGAAGCTCATCAAAAGCAGTATAATGATAGTTGATTAATAAAAATTCATTTAACTTTATCTTATCATAAATTTCTGAATGAAATACCTGAATAGCCGTAATAACTATAAAATCAACTAAATTAACTTCATCAATTATTAATTCAAGATTAAATTCTAAAATATTAATAAAACGAGTGATATCCCTCATATTTGTAAAAAAATACAATATTCCGCATCTTTTTCCGTGTTGGAATGGTTGGAAATCTAAAAACTGGTTCAATCTACCAATATCTAAATTCTTTTTATATGTTCTTGAAATTCTTTTAAAATGTTTAACTAAAAAATCCCTCAATTCAGTATAATCAATTGATGGAACATACAATGGAACATTGATAATCTTTTCGATGTATTTTTCACCACCATAATCCTCTTTTAAAGCTTCAGATACAACATCTTTATCAAATGAAACCAAATAAACCATATTTTTAAAATCGGCCATAATCTTAATTAGCTTAAACATTTCAGCGATTTCATCCTTAGATAACCTGTCCAAATCATCAATTATGCAAACTACTTTGCGACCAGCTAATTGACCATTAATTTTCTTCTTAAGATATGCCAAGTTTTCTTCTTCAGAAGATGAGCCTAAAATACGTTCAACACCACTACCCAATCTTGAATCAATAAGTGAAGTGCCTACAACAGCAAGTTTTTTTGCCAATTCCAATTCATTTACTTTTATTTTGTATTGTCTTAAAAAGCCAGTTAAAGAAACATCACGAGAATCTGTAAACTCCATTATCAATTCATCAAAAAACTGGCCAACCAGTTGATTATATGATGAATAAAGCCAAGGATTAAATTTAATAATTTTAATTTTAGAATCCTTTAAATACTCCTCAGTCATGTTTAAAAGAGATGTTTTTCCAGATCCCCATTCTCCCATCAATCCAATTGTTAAACAATTATTAACATCTTGTCTACCAAAATAATTTTGAATATTTAATGCTAAACTTTTAGCGAAATTCTTTCTATTTAAAGTATCTCCACTAATTTTTACATCTTTATCTTCTTTAAACATAAAAACTCCAATTAAATATTGTTATTAGATTTTGTAAAATTAACACCATTACACTTAGGACACGGTGGAATAACATTATTATTATCATCAAGTATTATTTCTTGATTACAATTAATACAAATGTATGTTCCAGCACCAGATTTTTGACCAGATTTGAATGTGAAATATTCCTCATCAACCTGTTTAATTAAAGAATTACATATCTCCTTTTCAGAATCGTTTAAAGATTCATTACAGATTTCAACATATTTACTTCTTAACTCATCAATACTTCCAAAATATTTCAACATTGACTTTAAATTAAACTTTTGAATAATTTCATATGGTGAATCTGCATGCATTACATTAGAATTGATGTTTCTAAATCCTCTTGCAAAGCGCAAAGCATTTTTACCTTCATAAATAAATTCATGAACTCTTTTAGCTACATCAATGTCACGATCCCAAAATTCCCAGCTATAAAGAATATACTCTAAATCAAGACTATCCCAAAGTTTATCTGTTTCATCCCACTTTCTGATTTTTAAAACCATCATATCTTCGAGTTTTTCTAAATCATCTTCATTAATCAAAGCTTCAGAAACATCTTTTCTATCATTTTCATAATTGAATTTATTATAAATAAAATCTTGACTAGATAAAAACTCAACAGCAACATACAAACTGTTTTCAGAATTATCAATAGCTTTTTCTAATACATTAAATCTCTCAGAATTATTTTCAAATTCTTTAAGTAAATCATCAATAATTCTACTTAAATAAATTCTTTTATCAAAAAACGTGTTAAGGGGAACATGTAACTGATCTCCAATATCAATTAATGATATTATAAAAAATGGCACATTTTCATTTGGAATATCTCTAATACGATTTATAATAATATCAAAAAGTTCCTTTGTTTGATTATTCCCATCATACTCTAAAAACATTTTAGAAATCTTTTCAACATCACCTAAATTAAATAAATCCTCAATTGAATTAACACTTAAATCTTCAGCATCTAAGTTTAATGTAAAATAATTATAAAAATATTCAGTAGTACAAATTCTAAAATTGTATTTCCAATCCCGATAAGAATCTTCTAAATCAATATTTCGGTAGTACATTCTAATTCTAGGAAATAGCTTTAATAAAACATTGTAAATTTCATCTTCAGACAATTTTGAGCGTAATTCCATAATCTTTTGGATTTTATCTTTATTATCATTTTTAACATCATATTTTTGATTTTCAGTTGAAACTAAAAATAAACTTGGATTATCTTTAATTTTATTATAGATTTTATGTTCAAACAATTGCAAGGCTAAAATCAACATAAAATCATTGATATAAACATTATCTTTTATAACAGAAAAATAAAATGTTATAATATTGACATACCGGTATAAATCCCTTAAGTTATCAAAAAATAGCTTTAAATATGAATAGATATCAAAAAAATCTTTTTGATAAGTTTCATCAACATCACGATAATTTTTATAAAAATCATCCAAATAGGATGTGACTAACCTATCTAATTGAGACGCTCTAATTTCAGGTACAACAATAGGTATCTGGATAATTTTTTCCAAAAACATTTCCGGTGCATAAACTTTTAGATTATTTAACGAACCAACAACCGCATCTTTATCAAATGATAAAATATAGACTACCTTCGGAAAATCGGCCAATGATTTGACAAGCATCATGATTTGCTTAACTTCATCATCAGATAATCTATCAATGTCATCAATGATAATTATCACTTTCTTTTCAAGCTTTTTAAATTCCTCAGAAATTTTATTCTTTAGACTTAATAATGTTTCTTCATCACTTAAAGTATTATTAACCTCCGGATCAATACTAAGTGAACCTAAACCAAAATTAAGGCTAAATGAAGTCATATTAATTAGAGATTTACCTAATTTTTTAAGATTATCCTTATTAACATGATTAGTGAACTCATTATTAGAAATATTACTTAAAATATCAAAAAATTGGAATAATAAATTATCATTATTAGAAAAATGCCAAGGATTGAAATGAATAACAATATTTTCACTATCAGATTGATTCCAGTAGTCTTCAACCATCTTAATAATTGAAGTTTTCCCAGAACCCCATTTTCCCATTAACGAAATTGTTAAACAATGCTCATTTTTATGATTTAAAATAGATTGTGCTAATGATTCGGCAAATTTTCGCCTATTCAATTTATCATCATCTAATAAAGAAATAGGATTTTCTTCAATGAACATTAAACCACCTTTAATCACTATTAAATCAAATTATTTCTATTAAAAATTTATTAACTACAATCCACTTGCTTCAATTACAAATAATATACAAGACCCTGTGATATTTATAGCATATCTTACCAAATAATCTTCAACGACTCTTTCTTCACTCCCTTCACCATGACCCGCAAAATTATTTCTCACAGGAGGAATTCCACTTCGTAATAAACTATTTAAACTTGTAAATTCTGATTTCATTTCTTGAGGAACTAAATCATTATCAAAACAAATATTAATTAGTTTACTACATCGATCTGTTTCATTATACTCCCATCCTTTTTCATCGCAAATAATTTTTAAAGTGCTTTCAAAAGCCTTTAATAATTTAACTATACAATCTTTGTTATCTCCAGATTGATATTCTTTAATCGCATCAACAAAATCCACATTGACATTTTCAAACAATTCATTATAAGTTAAATTAATTGTTGGTTCAATTATTTCAGTGAATGTTACTTCAGAATCTTGTCTTATAATTTGACCTTTAACCATCTTATAACCCATTGATGATTCTTTAAAACGGAGATTAATTAAATCTTGAATTTCACTGATATATTCTATAATGTCATCTTTATAAAATTGACCAGCCATATCATTAACTTTATATTTTATTATCAATTCCATTAAATCAAATATTAACTCTAAATTATAATCATCTCTAGTCAACACTTCTGTCAGAGTTTCATTATCTTTAACTCCCAACCTATGCTTTGAACTTAAACTAAGCTCACCATATTTCTCACATAACATTCTATGAATATCCTCATATCCAAAAAGAACCCCAGTTAAAACCTTATCCATTATAAATTTAAACTGAACCCTTAATTTTCTAGGGAGTTCATCGAATATTATTACTTCATCAGCATTTCTTGCTTTGTTTCTATCAGAATATAAGTTAGATATCAAATTGACACTACTCCTTAATCAACAATTTTTTTATAAATAATCTGCTTACCATTCTTAATTTTTTCCAACATTCTTTTATCTGCCAATTCATTCAAATCTTTAGTTGCAGTATTTCGCACAACACCAAACATTTCCATATATTCTTTTATTGTGATTTCTGATTCATCACTAAATCTCAAAAACTCTTTTTGCCTATCATTTAATCCATTATGCGCATCATTTGCTCTGAAAGTTACTTTAAAGAATTCCCCTGTTTCGGCAAACTCAGGTTCTTCCAAACCGTGTGCCCTCATGGCATCCTTCATTCTTTTGATTCCATTTCCAACATGCTCCATGTATTTTGTTTTTGAAAATATGTTGCATATTGCTTCATTTCTGTGTATTGGACCATCTTTTTCAAGTCCGGAAATTGTCAGCGGATAGACCAAACGTCCTGGACTTTTTATTTCAATCCTGTCATTGTAGATATAAAATGTTATGGGGGCAGTAGTTATGGTATAGTCCCTATGAGCCAGAGCATTTACAAGCCCTTCACGTATTGCCTCAAAGGGATAATCCTGAACAGTTTCTCTTTCAAATCCTTTGATTTGAGAAATATTAACTAATGTTTTGTTAAAGAATAATTTTGCTTCTTTCAATAGCTTTAAAAAAGATAGGTTATATTCTGCTTTTTCAAAAGTGTTTATTCCTTCATCATCAAAGAATCTGACCATTTTCACCTGATGTGATATGTTGAACTTTGAAATGTCTTTAGCGAAAAATAATGCCCCGGCAGTATTTAGCCTGAATTCTCCATTTTCATATTCCCCTGCACGTATTGTGGACAATACGTTTTTCAATCCTTTTTCATCCCTGATTTTTTCAATCGGTTCGTACTCCAAAACATTGAAAAACAATTCCAGTGCTTCCATATCCACATCATCACAGGAGGAATCAGTTAGGATTTCATAATCAAAAGCCCTATAGTTTCTTAGGTTTTTATCAATGAAATCCACTAAACTTTCTTTGATTTGTTTAATCAAATCATAGCGGTCATTGAATCTGGTATAACTATGGACGCCTATCTTTTTTATGAAATCTTTGGTTCTCCCATCTCGGAATTCAACATCCTTGATATAGATTAAGGCATCGTTATGTGTTTTGTTATACAAGTCATATTCCAATTCGGTTGGGGAGATGTCGGATTCTAAAATGGTTCCATAATCAGATCCAATTAAACCTATGTAGATATCGGAATTAATCGCTTCTTTAGAGTATACTTCTTTGGGAGCTGAACCTAATGCAGACAAATCTTCATATAAAAAAACATCAAAAAATCTATTCAGGACATAATCGTTTTCAATCTCCTGTTTGATGAATTTTCTCTCTTGTTCAAATTCTTTTCTAACACTGCTTATGAAAATTTTATATTTCATGCTTAAACCTTCTAAATCTCATTAAGTTATTATCTTAAGATTAATTTACACTTGAAATGATAATAACTTTATCAAATAAATAATTAATTTAATATTGTATTATAAAGTATATAAAGTTAATGATTATGTAAAATGGAAAAACTAAACAAAAAATTATATTTAACTACTAAAAACTATTTTAAGCCATTTATTTTAAATTTAAATACTTCAATTAGATATTTTTAATCAAGAGTAATCTTTAATCGATAGTATCAAAAAACAGGAAAAAATTGATAATATAATAAATCATTAAGGAAAAATGAACTAAGAAAAATAATGAATTTATTATTTATATAGAAATCAATAATAATAAAAGATTAATCTAATTAAAATAATAAAAAATAGAAAACTATTAAAAATATCACTCATAACTTCAATAAAAATATATGCAATGAAAATAGCCATATTATCAATTAAATATTGATAATATTAATAATATTAAGAAAGAAAATAAAAATTTAAAAATCAGATGGTCTATTTATATAGTACTCAATAATAATTAGTATAAGCACAAAATAAATTAAATATGATTCAATAAACTGATAAAATATTATATCAAATTATGATAAAAATATATGCAATGAAAATATCCATATTATCAATCAAATATTGATAACATTGACAATATCATAAATTATCCATGAAAAATTTGTACCTATAATCCCTCATAACTGATTTTTGAATAATAATCCGATAGCATTCAACACATGCCAAATGATATCACTACTACTTTTTATATCATTATCATGAGCCCTCACCAACTTTGTTTATGATACCTAAAAGTTCTTTTTTCAAACCTCGCATTTCCTCAAGTTCACCTCTCATATCACCCACTTCAGATTTTAATGCTTCATTTTCTTTTTCCATCTGAATAAACTGAGGTGATTTGACAGACAGCTTTTCAACATCAGTGTTTATGGTAACAGCAGCAAGTGTTGTATATATTCATATTTCAAATCATCAGGATTTGTCATGAAGTATGCTGCATCGGTTTTGTTTTTGGCCTTTCCCTGCAAGTCATTGACCTTATCTATGCTCATGCCGTCATTATATAATGCTGAAGCATGAAACTTCCTGAGCATGTGGCTTCGAAACCTGCGGTATCGTCCAACTCTTCCAAGACCTAAAGTGTCATTGATCATCTCAAATGACTGGACCATATATGTCCTGCTGATTTGAAAGAGCGGACTTTCATCAGTTATTGGCTTATCCCTCAGCAACAGATATGCATTGATGGCCTTAACAGCTTCAGGACTGCAGTATGTAAGATAATACTTGTTTGTCTTTTTCCTCAGGATACTGAAGGTCGGAACAACGTCATCGACATCCTGCAGATAATCAATAACCTCAAATATGTCCATTCTATGTCTTGGCAGATATTCGGACAATGCCTCAATGTAATCTCCGATTGTCAGGCTCAGTGTCTCTGTTCTGGCACATCCGCTGGAGCAGGAAAACAGTATGATGGCTTTCATCAGGGGAGAAGCTATTTGAAAAGCCTCCCTTATCACTTCCTTATCCGGCAAGTCCTTAAAGTATATCGGAGCAGGTTTCTGGATGTTTTTGTCATTGACTTTAGGCAAATCCAATACTTCTATGTCATAGAACTTGTAAAAAAAGATGATGCAGTTCATTTCCTTTCTTACGGTCCCGGCAGCATAGTTTTGAAACATGTAATGCCTATATTCGATCAGTTTTGATTTCAAGCGGCTGCGCTTCCATTTCACACAGTTCATCTCATCCTCTTCGGCTTCCCAAGAAGTTCCTTAAGAGACATGTCAAAATAGTTGCAGTACTTTCTCAAAGAAAGCTCATAGCTCTGTGTTGTCCCAATTGCATGGTTACAGCTTATTGTGAAATTTTTGAATAGCTCGTCATTCATCATATTAACCACTTTTATTTCTCAATTATTAAAAACCTTGTGAGAGAGCGCTTGAAAAGTAATAAGTATCTGAACTTTTGAAAGTTCGTATAAAACTGAATGATGTTGCAAAGTTAAATTTTGGAATATTAATTAAATTCATGGTTATCAGGTCTCATTTTTGTTATATTATTAATGGAACAAAACAGATTACCATTAAAATCAAACTAACTATCGCAAATTTAAAAAAACCTTTATACCGTTTTATCTCAAATGGAAAAACATTATTTGCAATATCCGGTGATAAAATAAAAGAACCTACCAGCAAACATAAAATAAAACATAACAAAGAATATTCTAAAGAATAATTATGTAAGAAAATACTTTCAAGGACTCTCCTAAATGAAACACCTAAAATTCCCCAACCAAAAGGAACACCTAAAAGCATATAATAAACAATTGGATTATAACCGAATACCTGCTCATAATGATCCATTCCATCAAGTTTCCCAACATATAATAATCTGCTATCATTATTAAAAACATTTAACCGCAATAGCATGAAAACTGTCGGGAAATTAATACATAAACAAGTTGAAACAGCAGCATAAATCCCTCCTTTAACAAAAGCCAATGCAAAAAAAGCAAAAGATAATGCAAAACTTGCTGAAGATAAAAGTATTACTGAACCCTGATAAGAAATTCCTTGCAAATAAGGGTCAAATAAACCTATTTTTTCATCAAGCCAATCTCTTTTATATATCAATATCGAATAATAAACGGATGTCAATAAAAATCCTATAAATGTAAATTCAATTATGAATAAATTTCTAATGAGAATAAATAAAGATATTGAACCTACTATTGAACAACTTAAATAATTAAAAAAGACCTTATAGCCCTTGATTTTAATTTAGATGCATCTACCAAGTCCCATCTCCTTCCTAATCCCATGATTTAAGCCTCTCCATAATAATAATCAAAGATATTTGAAAATACCTCATGCAAACCAGATGATACCAAATCATAAATAATAAAATCATGAATATGCCCTTTTACAGGTTTATTAAGAACATTTTCAAAAATAATCTTGCCTAAATCCCATTCAACACAATCCAAATTAAGTTTTAAATATTCTACTCACAAACATTTATTCCGAACCTTAAAATGAATCTGATTTTAAAAAAAACATATTAGGCTTATTAATTCTTCATTAAACTTAATATTTGTTCTTTTTCATATTTAATCTCATCTTTTGGAAAATTAGGATATCTCTCCAAATATTCATCATATAATTTTATTGATTCATTAAATTTTCCCATAATTCCCAATGCTTTTCCATAATATATATAATACATTTTTATCAGACTGTAGTTGTCGAAATAAATTTCAGAAATGATTTTAAAGCCTTCTTGTGATTCTTTGAATTTCCCAAGATTCGCCAATGACAAATATTTAGTTAATAATAACATTATATCATTTGGATTTTCAGCAAGAGCACAATTAATATACTTATCTGCATTTTCATAATCTTTTTTATTTTTATAAATATTAGATGCCTGTAATAAAATAGAAGTATTATTTGGCTCTATTTTTAATGCTTTATTAATATAATTTAATGATTTCCCATAATTCTTTAAATCATTATATATAAGACTGATATTTAATAAAGCTTCAGTATTTTTTGAATCAATTTTTAAAATCTTATTAAAATATTCAAACGCCAAATTATATTCTTTTAAAAACATGTATGAAAAACCTATTAAATTTAACGAAGCAACATGTTTTTGATTGAATGTTAAAACTTTTTTAAAAATATTAATGGCAAGATTATACTCTTCTAATTGAATACATGCAACACCTTTGTTATAATAACCATAATGATAATTAGGAGAATAAGTAAAAACTCTATCAAAACATTTAAATGAATTATTTTTATCAAAAAGATAAGCGTAGTATAAACCTTTTAGTGATAATGCTTCAATATTTTTCTTATTAATAAGTAACACTTTATTAATTGATTCAATAGCTTTATTATATGAATTATTATGACTATACTCTATTTATTTATCTAAATAATAATTAATAATTTTATTTTTAAACATCACCTCAATCACCCTCCAGTAGAATTATCCTTTGAAAGTTCAAAAAGAAAAATATTTATTAAAAATTCAATTAAATCAATTGTTCCAACATATGTATTAAGTGCAAATAACTCTAATAAATGAGCTTTTACAAATTGAAAACCGTTGCCTAATCTTTTAGCATCATTATAATCATCATACAGTTCTCTAACATATTTACCAACTTCCCTATGAGGATTATAAGATTCCGTACCATTTGAATCATCACCCTGAATTGGACCCAATTTTGTTTGAAATTCTCTTTGAATCAAATAATTATTTATATGATTATTAATTGAATTTTTATCATAATTTGGATTTTTAGGGTCACGATTTTTTTTAAATTCTGATATAATATAATCCTGTAAAGTTTTAAATATTTTACTCACAAACATTTATTTCAAACTCAGTTGGCATAATTATTCCTCATTTAGTTTTAGTCACAATATCAAAATCCACATCAAGATATTCTTTAGCTAAATCTTTAATTTTTTGATTATATCTTAATGTAATTTTTTCACGTTCCCAAATGTCTTTAGCATTTACAGATTTACATTGCCTTTCTTGAATTAAAGCATGATATTCTTTTTCATAATTTTCAACATCATAACCTTTAGCAATGAAATTTTCACGTTTATTTTTTTCTATATTTTCAGCTTCTTGTTGCGAATATTCTTTATCAAAATATTTTTGACCATCATAAATTGAAGATAATAAGAATGATCCTTTGAAATTAAAAATACTTGTCATCCAACCTACTCCCAATATCAGTTTTAAATATTTTACTCGCAAATATTTATTCCGAACCATAACCCATTTATATATTGCCCAATTTAGTTAGTGTGTATAAATACACACTCAAACAAGATACGCCAAATAACAAGCTAACAAAGTATTAGGATACTTGTCATACGCTTCTTGCATTCCATCAAAATTAGGTAATTCAATCGAAGAATCATCTTTAATACTCCTATCTCCAGAATATTCTCTTCTTTTTTTAGCAAACCCTTCAGAGGGTAATCTAACATATAATAAATCCACAAAACTAATGAACTCATTATTGTTCTTCATATCCTGGTAATCATCAAAAGATTCTTTGGCAATGATTCCTTCAAATTCAGGATGCACATCTAACCATTCAATAAGAAGACTATTATAAGCTTTGATTTCATCATCACAAAAATTACATTTCTGACGTACTAACTCATTCATATTTTGAATGGTATTTAATAAATTTTTAGATCTTAAAAATTCATCCCTCTCATGCTGCCTATCATATGGAACAAATGAAACAGGCACATAATCCTCAAGCTCAACTAACTCATCAATATGCTCTCTAATAAAAAAATTATCTACCATTAACAACATAAAACATCACCTCAGATTATACTTTTCATTATACACTGTAAGGAATAAAATTAAGAAAAAAACCGGAAAAATCAAAAATTGTAAAAAAAATGACTAACATTATTCTCAAAGTTATGCACAAGATTGATAAATAGTTAAAAAACGAGAGTAATCCTTATCATATTTCTCTCTTTCTTCTTTTGAAAACCCATCATAATAATCATCAAAATCCTCTTTAATAATTTCTTTTAAAAACTTTAAAAAAGAGGGTTTATCATTTATCAATCCCCAATAATTATTTTCTTGAAGAAAATTTAAAAGATCAATAGAAATATATATGGAGGACATTCTGGATCTAAATTCCATTTTTTCTTGACCATATCTATCTCTTAAAGATTCATCAAAACTTTCTCGAATTTCATCAAATGTTAAAAAACTTCTGATAGATTCTGGAATAAATTGTTTAGAAGAAATAATATCCAGTTTAATTTCATTGAAATATTCTTGATTAATAAAATCAGTAATCCTCATAATCATTCATCCCACAAAAGTTTTAAATATTTTACTCGCAAATATTTATTCCGAACTAAATATACTCGGAGTAATAATGACCGCAATATCCTTACTACTCCAAATAAAAGACAGAAAGAGGGATTGAAAAAATCCCTCTCTACAATTTAAAATTATATAATTTTTTTTATTTAAATTTTTACATAAAACAAACAAAAAAGAGGTAAACAAAAAATGTTAAACATAATACAAATAACAAACCTAACATTACTAATAATACTAGCAATATTATTATACAAAAACCATGAAAACAAACTAATAATAGCACTATTCATAATATGCATAATTATATTTATTTGTGGGATAATAATCCCATAAAATATTTTTTTTATTAAAAAAAAGGATGTGAACTAAAAATGAGCGAATACACAAGCATAAAAATAACCAAAGAACTAAACGAAAAAATGCAACTAATCAAAAAACAAAACAACTAGAACAACCAATATTCTATGTAGGCACTGAACCAATAACATGGACAACACTTAAAGACGCGCAAACTGGTGATAAATGGAGTCAAGGAAACAATACAGTAACAGTACTATTCAAAGATAATCAAGGAGCATTATTAAGATTCGAAAAATTAGATGAAATAAGAGTAGAATACTATCATTTCATATAATTTTTTTCTAATTTTATTAATTTAAATTTCATATCTTCAACTCTACTCTCATCATCACTTTCAGCAATGCCTTTCTTTAGTATCCTCATTTCATTTTCCATGTCATTTAATTCATGGTATATTTCAGCCAAAGATATATAAGATGCTGAATAATCAACTTTACTTTCAACATTCATTTTATGTAATTCAATTGCTTTCTCTATATCACCATATTTCCTTTGATATTCCGCTTCATTATACCTATCTGCACAATCATGAAGTTCACAAATAAATTTAGCTAGTTCTTCTGAGTTCAAAATAACCCTTCCTTAAATAATATTATCCCATTTTGGTCTATTCTCTTCCAAAGCACGTAAACGTTCCTCAAAACTACTATACTCATCCAACTTAGACTCCAACTCCTTATTCTTATTCTCCAATTCATTAAGTTTAATTTCCATCTCTTTACGAATTTCACTAGTATACACTTTTGCCTCAACATTTTCTAAACTTAAATCAGGTAATGCTGCCAAATATACTTCTTTAACATCTTCAATTGCAATATGAATATAAGATGGATCAGTTTTAACAGGCGGAACATGACCTTCCATAAGTGTGCAGAGTCTTAAGTTACCGCAGTTTTTAGCAATTGTTGTCTGGAAAAATTTTCGTAAGTTTTAAATATTTTACTCGCAAATATTTATTCCGAACTTTATTAATTGTTGAACTGTTTGAGGAGGAGTCATAGTTGTGCCTCTTCTGAGATTATAAGATCTTTGTGTTCAGGATATTTTTTTACAATATCTAAAGCTAATCTGATATCGTCCTCCTGCATTTCAGAAATAGTTCTTGAAACGTCTCGATCAAACAATTCCATCCACATATAAATGCCATGTTCTTTTTTTAGATTGAATTTTCTCTTACCTTCCCAATCTTCAAAAATCCTTTTACTCATTGCAGCATTTATTTCAGATAACCTAATCATTTGATGAGGAATTACAACATCTCTTAATTGAATTAACTCTTCAAGATGATCCATCAAATAATCTAAATTAACAAAATACTTACCTACTAATGACTTTTCATATTTTTCAAATAAAACCCCATCCAAGGTATATTCAAATTCAATTCCAGTAAACATTTCACTTTTCATTATAATCACACTATTGCACGTAAGATAACTTTATGTTCATTTTTAGTATCAATTACTTTAATGATTTCACATTCAGTTCCGTCTTTTACAATGGTTTCCATTTGATTAATAAATTTATTTTTATATTTTTTACGTTTTAAATATTTTACTCGCAAATATTTATTCCGAACCTCCTAGAATTATAATGACATTAATATTGTACTAACTGCTCTAGATTGCAATAAAAAATCTTCAAAATATGCTTCAGGATACTCTTTGTCACGGTCATAAGCTCCACATGTTGAACTATATAAATGTTTAAACATATCAGGTTCCCCCTCTAATAAATCTTTTAATTCTTTTTCAGTTTCCTTTTTTTCTACAGGATCCATTCCTTCAAATAATAATTCCATTACTTTTTCTTTGAACTCTTCATATGTCATCGGATATTTTTTAACCATGAGTTCACCTTATTAATTCGTGTGAATTGCAGATTTCTGATGTGTTCAGTTTTAAATATTTTACTCGCAAACATTTATTCCGAACCTATATCAACAAAAATTAAGAATAAACTTAACCTATCTCAATATCATCATCATTAACAAGATTTGGGTTAATATAATTAGGATTTTTTTCAATAACCTCAGAAATAATATTGTCTTCAGAATTAAATAAAATTAACCGCCTATATTTCGATTCAAGATTTCCCAGGTTAGGTTCTTGTTTATCTTTTGAATGCCAATATTCAATTTTTAAAGAAAATTCCTTCCCAAAATTAACAATTCTTTCTAACTCAAATTCTTTAGGTTTGCCTTCAAGTTTAAGTTTTCGATAATCTTTATATTTTAATTTATGAACATTCTCCTCAATTTCATCATAAATCTTTATATTATCTTTCCAAATTACTTTTTGAACACAATCTGCAGAAATCCGAGAACTTGCATGGAATACATAACTTTTTTTCCCTTCATACTCAAAAGGCCTTACATAATTTAATTCAATAATATAATTCTCAGGTAACCTAAATTTATCATCGTAACTTACATACATACTAACCTATCTGCCAAATACTTTAGATAAATATTCCTCTTTTTTTGGTTTTAAATATTTTACTCGCAAACATTTATTTCAAACAATAATCCCATAAAATATTTTTTTTTATTAAAAAAAAAGGATGTGAACTAAAAATGAGCGAATACACAAGCATAAAAATAACCAAAGAACTAAACGAAAAAATGCAACTAATCAAAAAACAAAACAACTCACTATTCTATGCATTATAATTCCGCATCTATAAACTTTTGAATTAAGATATTATCATTAGAATGAATCCCCAAATCTTTTACCATATCAAAAGATTTTTGAACCTCTGCCCAAACATTAACTTCTTCGACTTCAAATTTTACAGATTCTTTTAATAGTAAATATTCTTTTACAAATAAACATCCCACGTATAATATATTTCCAAAATTAAAAATTATTTTATCTGCATCTTTAGGGACATTCTCAAATAACACTCTTGCTTTCTCTTTACCTAAACAAGTATTATCCCATGGATCCCCAATATTAATTTTTATTTCATTCATAATTATCATCTCTATTCTCTAATTTTATCCCATGTTGGTCTATTTTCTTCTAAGGCACGTAAACGCTCCTCAAAACTATTATATTCATCCAATTTAGATTCCAATTCTTTATTTTTATCCTCTAAAGCATTAATCTTAGCCTCCATTTCCTTACGAATCTCACTAGTATAAACCTTTGCTTCTGCATTCTCAAGACTCAAATCTTCGATAGCAGCCATATAAGCTTCTTTAACATCTTTTACATCATGTTTCACATAAGATGAGTTTTAAATATTTTACTCGCAAACATTTATTTCAAACAAAAAAAATAAATTTTTTTAATCAAATAAAATTTCTGTGAATAATCTCCCATTTTCATCATAATAACAAGAACATATACTGAGCCATAAAGTGTAATCCGGAACATCAGGATAAATCACTAAATTATGACCATCACTAGATTTAAAATGGAAAGTTTTAGTAAATTTATTATAATCTAAACCACGACAAGTATCCCCAGATTCCACATATGCATCAACAAATTTATAATCTTTATTCCCTACATCTAAACTTAATAATCCTTGATTTAATTTTAAAGTTAAATTATTTTTTTTTAATATTTCTTTCAGAGTTACCATAAAAAATCACATTGAATCAATTTCATTTTCTGAAATTCTTCTTTGATAATTTTTTTATTCTTTCTTGATAATATTCATATCTATTTGTTTTAAATATTTTACTCGCAAACATTTATTTCAAACCAAAATCCCCTTCAATTTCAAGGTTTAAAACTTCAGAAGTTAAATTTAATTCTAAATCAAATTGATTCAATAAATGTTGTACAGTTTGAGTTTTAGTCATTATATTACCCCGTACATATAAAAAAAAGAGTAAATTAAGGTTTTGCTATTTCAACACCTTTGATCATAGGTTTGAACTGAGGGTATTTTTCAAGAAAATCTAAGGCATATTGAGTATGGAAATCTAAAATATCTTCAATTGTATACTTAGGATTATTTCTCATTTTAAACACAATAGCTCTTTCTTCATGATCCATTTCTTCAAACTCAGGATGTTTAATAGTTGCATCAAATCTAATAACATTTACATCTGGAACAACTTTTCGTACAAAACGCATTAAATCATGAGGTAACCCATCCGGAGTGTTTATAAATTCCTTAAAAAAACCCCTCGGCATATTATTCAAAAAATCATAATCTGGAATCAAACATCTAATCATAATACACTACCTCATGATATATTTAATATAATATGTATTTAATCTACTGTTTTAAATATTTTACTCGCAAACATTTATTTCAAACAAAAAAAGTTTTTTATGAGTAACCCCTCATTATTATGAGGAGTTACTAAAAAATTGTCTTTTTACACAAAAGGAGGTAAAAAAAGACTATGGTAATTGAGGTAGGAACAGTTTTACATCTTATTCCAGGATGAAAAAAAGTTAAAGTAGCGAAATGACTATAAATCACAAAATTGTATATGGAATGGTTTGAAAAACCACATACGCCAAGTACATTTCATTCTTATTAACACATTCTTACCAGAATTATCAGTGACAGTATACGTAGCTTCATATTTCAAAGGCAGTAATTGTTTTAAAACAAATTTAATTTTAGATAGCATAAGCTAACACTTCCACTTTTATTAAAAAAAACAAGTTTATAAAAATTAATTTTCCCTCATCTTTATCCCATATCTATGTTAAGTTATGGGCTAAAATTTCATGATTTCTTTTTAATGTTTCATCATCATTAGGCAATCATCAATTCACCTTTTTTGAACATCAATAGCAAATCCTTTATCATTATAAATTATAATCTCAAGAGAAGAAATATATTTTATTGGTTCTTTTTTAGAGCTAGGAGATATGATTAATTTATCATCAGTATACAATTGATCTTGGAATACCCAGGATTCAATTCCAGTATTTTCATCAACAATTTTTTCGTGGAATATAAATTTACCAATCAATTTTAAATTTGCTTCAAACTTTTCAAATTGAAAATCAAACCCATTTTGTTTAAGGATTTCGTTAATGGATTTAGTGTTTTCTTCTTTTTCCTCTATGGCTGGGAGAAATGGTTGAAGTTTACTATATTTTTTGAGAATTTTTATCTTTTCTTTATTATTTTTAGCTTTTTTAGATTCTTCAACTAACTTTTCCCATTCTTCCCCTTCAAATGAAACATAAACTGGATCTTCATATTGATAAAAATCTTTTAGGTAACCATGATGCCGACACCAAAATTTAAATTGTTCATATAAATCAGAGTTATCTTCAATTAATTTTTTTTCATATTCTAACTTTTCAGAATATGATCTCATTTCAAATTGAGCTACTTTTTCTGAATTTCCCCACCCATATGCAAAATTTCTATGAAATTTGGGTCTAAAACCATCATCCTCTGGTGGAATCCACATAAATAATACCTCTAAAAACTAAATTGTTTTAAATATTTTACTCGCAAACATTTATTTCAAACCACAATATCTTCAAATTCCTCTTGAGTATACTGTATTTCTGTATAGTAGATGGTTTCCATATGTTCCTCATATCCACTTGCAGATAATTTATAAAAATAGATGTTAATCACCTTCGTTGTTTACTTATTTCAATCCATTTTTTAAATTCATTGTATCGTTTAGGGTCTTTTTTTTTCTAATTCTTTTTCTATTTATCCTATGAGCATTCTTAAGTTTGCAACTGGTGTTTGTTTTAATCGATTATCTTCGAATCTTTTTTTACAAGAATCTCCGAAAATTTCAGGATGGTCATAGCGGAAACAATCTTGCCCATAAAAACTTTCAATGTAATTTGGTTTATCAGATAACTCTGCTTCTACTCGTTCCATCATTAATTCTAATGTTTCACCTTCATAATCTTCAAGAAATAACTCAATTACTCTTTTTTCATATTCTTTATAATTCATAGGATAATTCTCTTCATTAACCATAATTTTCACTAACTCCTTTTATATATTATTGTCTCTTGTATCTTTTGCATCATCATAAGCATTGTTTCCCGTATTTGGGTTTTAAATATTTTACTCGCAAATATTTATTCCGAACACTATATAAATTTCCTTTAATTAGTTGTTTGAAACATTTATATTTCTTCTTTTAAAAATGTTGTTAGGAGGTGATTTTTGCATAGCAAATATGATGGTGGTTTCCTCAAAATGTTGTGATTTGGCAGGCCATATGATGCTTATTTTTATGAATTTTGAGGAGATGATTTTGATGTTGTGAAAGGGTGCCAGGTTTCCTCAAAAAATTAATTATGTAAAACAATTCTTAATTTCAATTATATATAGCATTAGCATAATATTTTTAATTGGCACAAAAAAAAGAAAATGGTTCCAGAGTGGAGGGTTTTCCTCCACATTACTCATAATTATTTCATTAGTTTTTTAATTTTGCGTGTGTTTAATTTTAATAGCTATTTATATAAAAATTCTTGAATAATTACTTGATTTTAGCCTTTTGAACGAAATTGAAATTATTTAAAAAAATATGACCTCCATAAAAATAAGTAGAGAAAAACAAAAGTCTATGATATTAATATATTAATAATTAGTGGCTTCATGAAAGAATTAAAAAAATCTATAGATATACCGATTTTTAATCTAAATGAATATTACTATCCCTAACCACATCAAACTTAAATATTTATAAAAATAATATATTACCATGACTTTCATGAACAGAAATGCCAATATCAAACAGTTTCAGCTTGTCAAATTCATAAATGAGAACACCGGCGACGACCATGTGATGTCAAAAATCTCAATCGTGCTTCGTCGTGACAAGATAGAAGCTCCATATTACATGGTAACCAAGGCCAGGCTCTCAACATGCATTGACAGACCGGACAACGGACTCATTCATGCAATGGATATCCTGAACCATCAAAGGAAGCATAACCTCACCGAAGACAGATTCAATGAAATCAAGTCATTAATCCTTAACAGCAATGAAACTGAGCTTGTGAAAATCACACAAAGCGAAAAGCAAATCAAGATGGATTTGATGTCCAGAAACGAGAAAGAATTCCAAGACCTTTTCAAAGATTATCAGGAACTCTTTGACAATATAGACAGCCTAACCGACTAGAAAACCAAACGGTAAAAAAATGGATGAATGGCATATCAGAGACCCTGTTGACTGGGCAGAATCAAAAGCCTTCCGGACTGCATGAAAGCAAAATTCCTTTTTGAATATAATCGCAAATATTACATTGCAGCAATTGTCGATAATATTTAAGACATCTATCCGTAGTGCTCGCCGACCCAACCCTGATTTACATCAGGAATTCCATCTTCACAGTATTCATCATCCTCATAATCATCATAATCGATATACCTGGGTCTGGGTCTGGTTATGCCTTCATTATGGCAGTTTTCACATTCCCACAAATCACCGCTCCAGTCGAAGAGGGTATCGCAGTTGTAGCATTGAAAAAAACCGTCACCCCAGTCTTCATATCCGCAGAACGGACAGTCCCATTCATTGTCATCCTCACCAATTTCCTCGCCGCAATTTGGACATTCAGGCATTATTGTCACCTCACTTAAAATCATAACTTAATAGTTCTCTCCAATCCATCCCTGATTGATGTCGGGATATCCGCATTCCTCACAGTATCCGTCATAGCCGGGGGCTCCGCATGAAGGGCATTCCGAATATGAGCTTCTGGAGTAATAGCTGTTCTGCCTATTGTATGTGTTTCGGTTAGTAGTTGTATTTCTTTTGGCTGGAGTGCTTCCGGAAGAGCTGCTGTCGCTTGCACAGCAGGCCGAAACGACAATTACAAAAAAGATTATCAGAAAAATCCATCCGACCATATTTTCACCTCACTTAGGACTCATAAAGCTTTTTGAAGTTCAAATCCTCATCAATCCCATAGATTACCTCATGATTTCCGTCTGTAAACTCAACTTTCAGGCCGTCAAAGAATGGAATGCTTATGTCACTGTAGATCTGTTTAAGTTCAAGACCCTCCTTTGCAAGCTCCACAACCTGGCGCTGGAACTTCTCCTCTTCCAGGAGCCTGGTGTATACATAATGAAACTCCCTTCCCCCAGGGTCAAAGCGTCCCGGGAAATGTTCGACATAGCACCTGTTGAAAATCATGACGTCCCTGTATTTGTCCTGCCTTAAGAAGATGAACACCTTTGGATAGGGGGCTGTATAGACCATTATGAACCTGCAGCCGTACATCTCCTCCTCGCTGTGAATCTCCTCTCTTACCTCCTCAAGCTGGTAATCGGTAAGGAAGAGATAGTCCTTGAAGAGGTCGAACCTTTCATCGGTTGTCATATCGCTTTTCACCATCAAGTGATATAACTCATGCAGGTCGTCAGAATCCTCTTCATCAGAGGAATGTTCATAATCCTCCTCGTCATCAAAATTCCATCTCAGGGTGGCTCCGCAGTTAGTGCAGTAAGGATCTCCGTTCATCACTATCTCACCGCAGTTCGGACATGTCGCCATCTCATCACCCCCATTAATCCTTATCATAAAACGGCTGGTCGCCGCACATCCATAAATTCTGGGTTTTATCCATAGTGTCCTGAAGATGGAACTCCGTTCCGGGAGCTATGATGATGTCAAGATCATTGTCAGGTCCTGTCGGCAGAATCCTTTTGGATTTCGGCATCAGCAGTATATTGGTGTATTTTAAATCTTCACCGTATTTGGGATTGCTGCTTACATAAAACGGACCTTCAGGAGTGAATACTCCGTCAACCGCATTTTCAATCATGAAGTTTTCATCACTTCTGATGAAAAGTGTTGTGTTTTCTTCCAGCTCGACTGAATTCTCCTTTAAAAAATCCAAAAATTCAATCAATTCTTTTAAAAACTCTTTTCGGTCATTTGAAGGCTCTTCAAACAGGTTCAAAAATGCATCAACAGGCATGTTGATGTCAAATTCCGTAAATGGGTTTACCGCAATGACTGAATACTTGTCAGTCTGTTTGAGCATGTCGGCCAGGTCGCTCATGAATATTGCAATAGCAGAACTTCTAAGCCCGGTTGATTCCATTATTTCAGAGCTTGTAAACAAAGGCACAGCCATATTTCCTTCGCTGTCGGTTAAACAGTTAATGTCAAAGCCAAACCTTCCGGAAGGTTCTATGACGTCTCCAGGCTTTGCGTTTTCAATGCCTTCAAAGAGGTTTTCGCTATAGATGACCGGCATGAAAAGCTGTGAGTCCTTAAAGATTTCAAAAAATTCCCTCTGGCTTTCGGGAGTGATTTCCTTTTTCATTATCTCTTCCAGTGCAGAATTGTCAATCTGAGATTCTTTTTTTAAATTTAAATCATCATTAGTCATTTTACCACCTTAAATTGCATCAGAAATATTACCCATTCCATTCAATAATACATCTGTTAAATATTATCATGAATATTAGTAATATAATTGTGCTTAAATTATTTATGAATCGGAAAAAATAAGAACCGAAGACTTACATTAAAGCAGCTTAAGTATTTACGTGATAAGTTTTTCCGCCGACATCAATCGTTCCATGAATATTTCCTGAACTGTCCATATATGAATCCACTCTATAGTCCCCGTAGTCAGTATGTCCTGTCTGATGAGATTCCACACTTCCATCTTTATATACTGTTCCATAAGTATCGCTTGAGCCATACTCCCCTTCGTAATGTGATGACACGTCATGCCCATTTGATGAAGAAGAATGTTTGCCGGAATCACTGCTGGAATATGAAGAAGATGATGAAGACACATCCGATTTTGACAAACCACTATCATAATCAGATGTTTTGGAAACAATATCGGAAGTCTTTGGAGATAATGCGCCGGATATGCCTGCAAGGGCAATCAGCAATATTACCAGTATGGCAATGCAGCATCCGATCTTTTTTGGATTCTCCATTCCTTTTATATCTTCAACTAGATTTGGATTGGATACTCCATTTGCAATCTTAACTTCATTATAGGTTTCATACAATCCATAAACCCAAATTAAAATTCCAATTACCGAACATATTGAAATACCTATTCCTAAAATGCTAAATACAAAACCAACAACAAAAAGGACAATTCCTTTTTTCCTATTTCCAGCATATGCAATTCCCAAACCAATTAAGATAAATGAAATTAACAATGCAAGAAACATATCCTTGCCATTCGATTTGACAATCCCCTTTTGTATTCTCATGCCGCAGCCTGAGCAAAATTTTGCATCATCGGGATTTTCAGCACCACATTTTTCACAAAACATAAATTATAATATCAATCATAAAGTATATATAAATGGTGATTAATATGATATGTCCAAAATGCGGAAGTGTATACGATGATTCAAATAAATTCTGTGTCAAATGCGGAAGTGCCCTTGTAAGCAACAAATTATCTACAGTCAATCCGTCAGTGATTCCAACAATAGAAAGTGAAGTCGGCTCACTTGACGTCCAATTGGTCAACAAGAAAATAACACAGTATCAACATGAAGCCAACCTGGCTGACAGAGTTTACAAATCTTATATTACAAATGGAATTTCAAGACTTGACAAGATAAACGGCCGATTCCTGGCAACCCAAACTATAAAATTAGATGTATTGATAGAACAGAACAAACAGTTAATTGAACAGAACAACACAATTATCAAACTATTGGAAAAAATTTCTGAAAAATAAGACTGAACTTAATTGAGATATAGTGATAACTAATTCTTTTGAATTGCTATAGAATCCAATCCGAAAACAAGAGAAATGTATGCCGAATTCGGAATCGAGGCAAGACCGAAAGGGGATTTCATCTGAATAACGACAAATAAAAGGAGGAAATGACATGACATCAAGCAAGCAATATCTGGAATACATACTGGAAAGGCTGTCCGGTCTCGATGACATCTCATACAGGGCAATGATGGGAGAATACATCATATACTACCGCGGAAAAATCATCGGAGGTATATATGATGACCGATTTCTAATCAAGCCTGTGAAATCGGCAAAGGCAATGATGCCTAATGCGGATATGGAACTGCCCTATGAAGGCGCAAGGGAAATGATTCTTGTCGATGAGACTGAAAACGAGGATTTTTTAAAGGAACTCATTGAAGCCATGTATGATGAGCTTCCCTCACCACGAAAAAGAAAATAAAATTCACCTTTTAAGCCATCACATCTACATCACATTTAAAAATCAGACTTATTTTACAAAAACACTACCGTTAATGTCAATACCTATCAAGCAAATTTAATGATGAGCATATTACCCTCAGTTTAATTGTCCCTTCTATCAATTATATGGCAGAAACATCCGGCTGAGATTCTGAATGACCCGCCAAATCCAAAAAAGAATATATATCATTGAATACAAAAATTTAGTCATACCTAAAAAATGTGATGTCATGGATTTAATTGAAAAACTCGAACCGGTTATAATATTTTCGGCAGTCATTCTGGGACTTCTTGCAAGCAGTGTCCAAATCATTGCCGATAACACAGGCCATCTGATAAACATATTCCTGTGCCTGATGCTTTACGGGCTCTTTCTTGAAGTTCCCCTAAATGAACTGAAGGACAGTTTCAAAAACACAAGATTCACATCACTAAACCTGATAATCAATTTCCTGTGGACACCTCTTTTCGGATATTTCATCGGATCAATCTTCCTTAAGGGAAACGTCGATATCCTCATCGGATTTTTCATGCTGATACTGACCCCCTGCACAGACTGGTATCTTGTATTTACAAAAATGGCAAAGGGAAACCTGACATTAAGCCTGTCAATACTTCCGATAAACCTGATACTTCAGATAATATTGCTTCCGGTTTATCTGATTATATTCTTCTCGGCTGCAAATTCAATGGACTACTCTCAGCTTGCATATTCGCTTATGATAGTCATAGTCATTCCGTTCATTGCAGCTCTGATTACAAAACGGGCGCTCGAAAGTGATTTAAGGAAAAGAGCATCTGAAGCGATGAGCAATTTGCAGATATTTTTCCTCTCCCTTGCTGTATTCTGCATCTTTGCAAGTCAGGGCAATCTTCTCTTTGAAAACATAACCTCAATCGTGAGCATATTTCCTCCCTTAATCATATTCTTCATCGCCAACACATTGATTGACCTGGCGGTGTCAAGACGAATCGGCTTCAGCTATCCGGAATATGCAAGCCTTACAATGACCACGCTTGCGCGCAACTCACCGCTTGCCCTTGCAATCGCGATAAATTCCTTCCCCGGCCATGAGCTGATTTCGATAGCCCTTGTTATCGGACCGCTGATAGAACTGCCTGTGCTCTATATCATCTCAAGGTTCTGTCTTATGGTAAAAAAATCAGACATTTTCCTTTAATTCCATTCAATACTGAAAAAACAGACAAAGATGAAAAAAAAGACAATGAAAAACGGGAAAATATAAAAAAAATGGCAGAATCTGCACTGCACAACATTAGGATAATACCCTTCCACAACACTCCTTTGATTAAAAAAACATCACAGAACGTGCTAAGTTGTTGTAAATTTTATATATGCTTTGGCGACAAAATAATAAACTGATATTATGAAAACGGTTACGAAGATTTTAATAGGTCTTTTGGTTTTGCTGATTGTTTTTGCAGGAATCCTGACCATTGAACATTATAATATGGAAGAGGAGGATTCGAACGCCCTTCCCCTGGACAACTATACTGAAATACTCGGAAAGAATTCCAACGGAACAGTATACAAGATAACCTGCGGAAACAACTCATCAAGCGATACCGCAATACTCATTCTGGGAGTTCACAGCCTTGAAAGCGGCATCCACAATGCCACATACGAATCCATAATGAACTTCACAAAACACAACGACCTAAACAAGAAATATATCGTATACTTCATCAAGCTCAACTTCAAGGACAGCGGAATGAACACAAGCGACTACGACACCAACAGGCATATGGGCGAGATGCTTGCAAACGAGTATATCGTTCCCGACATCGAGAAATATGATCCTTATCTTGTCGTTGACGTTCATGAGATGGAAGTCTACTGGGAAAACCAGAGATACGTGGGCGTGCTTGACAATGACTCAAGCGTTGAAAAGGAATATGCAAACAGAATAAGCGAAAATCTGAACTATCCTGTAATGGTAATCAACGGAGGCACATCACCTGAATGGGTGACAATACCGATTGAGAAAAAGAACCACAACACAATTCTTTTTGAAACCGCACAGGCCGACAACCAGCAGAACAAGACCGAAACCGCAATCAAGCTAATCAGGACAATAGATGCCCTGAATGCCTACTGATTTTTTCAAAAAAGGATTATCTTATGCAGGAATCAAGATAATCCTCAATTTCCTCATCGCTCATTTCCGGCCAGTTTTTTCTGATTCCCATGCGAAGAGTATCAAGATATTCTTCACAGGGTTCGTTGTATGGGCGAAGGTCACTGTTGGTGAGTGTTTTCACCCCAATTCCTTCGAGAGTGGCCAAATCGATGATGTCGGTATACCATCCCCAGCTTTCATGAGGAGGTGTTCCGCCGTTTTCCTGGGCTACAACATGGTCGAACTGCCTTTTTGTTATGAGATAGGCAACGCCAAGAGCTTTTCCATTTTTTGTGGTGTCAAGAAAAGAGACGCCGCAGCCCTCCCATGACCCGGAACTGTTTCCGAAATACATGGCGTATGGTATCTCAAGGGTTCTCACCGCAAGAGGAGGTGTTGTGTCGCTGCAAGGTCTGCGATATGAGCTTTCCCCATATGATCCTCCCTTGATATAGCAGAGAAACCTCTCATCAAGCATGTTGCTTCCGTAAGAGACATACCATACATGGTCATCCTTCCATGAAGCTATCCTTTTAAGGTCTGAGCAGTCCCTCAGGTAAACATAAAGGAATGCAAAGGTTGTGTTTCCTTCGCCATCTTTTATGCTTACGCATTTCTTGATATATAGTGAGCCTTCCCCCTCGAGCATGTCGATGGAGGGCATGTCCTGAAGCGGAACCCTGTAGACCTCACCTATGATGAGGCCGTCTCCTGAAACCACAGCAGGATACCAGCCGACACTGTACATGTCATATCCTTCTATTACCGCCTTGCCGAGAAATGCGGCGTTTTCAAGGTAGCGGTGATTGGCCTCGCCGCTCATGAGTGTGCCGTAAACGAAGACTTGCCTTTGACAGAAGTATTCATTTATGGATTTGATATCCTCCTCATAGCTTTCGTTCCATGGACCGAGGAAATTGCCTTCGGATTCCATGTTCTGGAACTTGGAGATGATGTTTGCCATCATTTCGCTGAATTTAGGGCAGAGGTCCGGATGCAGGTCCAGGAATTCCTTTACCCCAGCCTTCATGAAGATGTTTATGGCTTCAATCTGGCCTTTGAGGGCTTCGTAGCCGTGTCCCTTGAGATTTATGATGCAGGACATTTCAAGACCCTTTGAAAGGGCTGATTTCTCCTTCATGGTGAATGCTTCTGAGTCAGTCATGAAAGCCTTCATGAGGACTGCTGAGCAGATGTATGTAGGAGTGAAGCAGAAGTCGATTTTAGCTTCAAAAGGCATGGAATCCATGTCAAGAAGCTTGAATCCTCCGTCAGGGTCCTGGAAATCAAGGATTGTATTCAGGTTTTTGTTCCACTTGCGACTGTTCAATTCAGCATCCTCAGCGAGGAAATCCTTCAAGTCAGAAATCATGGCGAAAAGTTCGTCAAATTCAGGTTCATTCAGTTTTTTGAGTTTTAGCATTTTCATGGTAATGGTCTCCTAAAATTTGTTTTATTAAAAAAAAGCCTTATGGCTGTTCTGGAGCTTTAGGTGTTTTTGCTCTTAGAACATATTATATTGTACTTCACTTATATATAAACCTTTCGGTTTTTATTGCCATAAACCTGAAATTTTTTGTTTGCATGATGCTGATTTGAACATTATTTGAAGAATTCCCCTTCATCATTCATCCCAACAGGAAACTCGCATCTCTCAAGCCATTCATCAGCAGTAAGTTCTTCAATGACATCCTTTTTCAAATCGTCAATGAAGTTACTGCGCTGCATTTCGATGAACTCCTCCTCGACATCAGTCCTGTTTTTAAACACTTCCTCAAAGCCTTCGGGAAGCTGCAGAAGCAGTATCTGTGTCTTGCCCTCATGGGTGAATATGTCGAGAACCTTGAAATTTGAACCTCTTTTGGCGACGTGCAGGCCCCAGTTGGTATTTTCCTCAAAGCGTGAAAAGTCAGCCATATACTTTGAGAGTATCAGGTACCTGTGGGTTGTCACCATTCCTCCGATTCTTGATGATGCATCAAGATACCCTTTTTCTGTGATTATCTGGCCGATTTCATATCTTTCTGCAAGATTCATGTCGAGATTCACGTCACGCACATACCTTGAAGAGCCGTTGAAAGTTGATGATATGACCATGTATTCCGGAGACTGCATGTCGTTCGGGTCCCTATGATGGTTGAGGTATGGATAGGCCTCCTTGATATATTCTGTGTATCTCCAGTCAATGAGATCCTCATTTTCGCAAAGCCTTCTTATTTCATCCCTGACCTGCATCAGCGCAAAGCCGAAGATGTTTTCATCCCCTCCCCATTCATCATCTGAAACATAGACAAGGGATTTGTTTTCAGTTGCAAGAAGCCTTTCCTTTAAATCCTTATCCTGCATGAACAGGTAATATGCCGCATTCAGGCATACTGTGTATCTGAACTGATTCCAGTGGGCCAGCTGCTCATCGGTTATATTATAGTCGTTTTTGAGCTCCTCAAAGGTTACCTTGTACGGGTTAAGCTCATTGTATGAGGCTATTTTTGAGTATGTGACCGCATGCTCGATGGAGCTGAAGTGAAGCGCATCTATCCTGAACTCGCATTCATCAGACGGTGTGATGAAGTCATTCACCTCAACGGCATCATCTCCAATCTCTGAGTATTTTGGAGATAAATCCTCATCCCATATCATTGAGAGGAATGGAATTCTGCCCAATTTCTTGAATTTAGGATTTCCCGGGTTGAACCGCCAGTTTTCAGGCCGTGGAAATAGCTTGCCGAATTCCCTATCCCGAGGAGGTTCGTTCATGCAGTAGTCCTCACCTACACCCATTCTCCATCCGATTGTCCAGGCAGTGAATCCCGGAAAGGCAAGCCATCTTGGAGCCGCGTACTTGCCCGGATCGCAGTATGTCTTCATCCTGTCGGAATCGAAAATATATCCTTCAGACGCTTCTACGACAAAGCCTATTTCCTTAAGGCGCATAATGAATGCATCAAACTCACGGTCGCTTAAAGCATCCATTTCCCCGTGAAGTTCCCTGAGGGATGCCCTTCTTTTGAGAAACTCCTTGACTGCAGCGAGCTTGTCGCAGATGTAATAATACAAATGGATATCATCGCATTCGATATGGGTTTTCTGAGGGCTCATGAGGATTTTCTCACCGCAGCCTTCACACACTGAAGAGGTGCTGTCCAGTTTTACCCCACACAGCGGACAGATTTCATCATCGGTCATGTACCTTATCATGCCAATCCATTTCATGCAGTACCTTTCATCAAGGCGGCCGGACACGTCAATGTCTGAATGCCTTTTAATTCGCTTATATCCGTCGATTATGCGGCAGTTCAAAAGACTGTCAGTTTCATTAAGCCTGTCAAGACATTCAAGGGCCTTTTCATATTCTTCCTGAGTGATAAGTTCATGGGCCAGAATTTCAACACTTTGCCTGTCCGAATCTTCATCATTCATGATTTTATAAAGGTCATATGCCATCGGGGCTCTGCCGGATTTTGCAAGGGCTCTGATTTTGAAATACCTGTAGTATCTGTCGGCGCGATTCATTTCAAGAATCCTATCTATAATCTCCAGTGCCCCTTCATAGTCCTCAAGGGAGTAAAGGGCCATTGCCTTATATGACAACGCTTCAATGTTTTCAAAATCATCATTCAAAATCAAATCTGTTTTTGTGATGACGCCATTCCAGTCACCTTCGGCTGAAAGCATCTCACATTCTTCAAGCAGTTTTTCAATAGGTGTGGTTTTCATGATATTAAATATGTTCTAAGTTGTTAATAAAGTTTCTCTTTTATATCATTTCTAGCATCCAAGGACAATTCTCTGCAACCTTAAAGCAGTCCATCAGAAAAAATTATTAAAACAATTAACAACAAAGTTACCACAACAATACACGAGGTGATTTCATGACCAACTTCTTCGAAGACAGAACTTTAGAGCTTCCGGATGACATAAACCTGCCGTTTTTTGCATACGGAATATTCAAGCCGAGACAAATAGCCCACCCCAAAATTAAAAGATTTGTAGACGAATACACCAACAATGTTAAAATCAGCTACCTTATGAAACATAGGGACGGCGTTCCTATTCTCATTGAAGGTGAAAACGAACGTTTCCAAACCGAAGGCACCATCATCAAATTCAAAGAAGGCAAACAAAGAAAGGCATACGGAACAATATCAAAAACCGAACTGAGAAAGTTATATGAATGGAAAACCATAAGCATCAATGGAGAGACAGTCAACGTGCTGTTTGGAGTGAATCCTGAAAACGGCAGTGATTATATCGAAAATAAAAAGGAAAGCATTTGCTTTGATGGAAAAAATGATCCTTTATTTAAGGAAGCAATTGAACTGATTGAGGAAAATCTGAAATCCAGCGAACACTCCTGGAAAGCGGAAAACTTTTTTAAACTTCAAATGAACTATATACTGCTCTGGTCTGCAATCGAGAGATATTCAAGCATAAAATATAATAGACCAAAGAAAAAATGGAACAATGAACAATTTGCAAAAGAAAGACTGTTTAAAAAAGGCATAAAAAAATTTAAAAATAACCGACATATACCAGTATACTCAACAGAAGATTTGGAAATGCATGAATTCGATGCCGATGATGCATTTAAAACCCTGAATTACTACTATACATTCAGATGCAACATAGTCCACAGAGGCAAATCCATGTACAACGACTATAAAATGCTTAAAACAGCTGCAGATGAACTACTTGAAATATTCAAGAATATCCTTGAAGACACCTTCGATGGAGAATAACAAAAAAAAGGAAAATAGCTTAATAAGCTATCCCAACAGTATGTCAACAATCTGGTTCAGCGCTTCTTTTGACTCGGGAACTCCTGGATAAACGGGATATACGTGGGTCATTTCCCTACCGATAATGAGTTCAACATTAACGCCGCTGCCCTTGAGCCTGTTGTAGAACTCCACCACATCCGGATACAGTATCTCATGTGTCCCCACAAACAATGTGGTCTGAGGAAGGCTCATCATATCGCCGAACATCGGACTTATCCTGTAGTCCTTCAAATCCAAATCGCCTGCCCAGGCCTTTCCCATTTCGCGGGCACCGTCCACTCCAAGCATCGGATCAATGTCCCTGTATTCATCATAGTCACCTGACATTGACACGTCAACCCAAGGGGAGAGAAGAATAAGATGTTGAGGCTGCGGCAAATCCCCATATGCCAGATATTCACAGAATGCTGCGGACAGTCCGCCTCCTGCGGAATCGCCCATCATAGCAATCGGTTTATTTCTCTTCAAAACATCACTATAGAGCTTTTCAACAATTTCATAAGTCTCCTTGTAGGTGTGGTTAGGTGCAAGGGGATATATCGGAGCAATTACTGTTGCATTGGCCTTTTTTGCAAGCTTATCACAGAATTCAATGTGAAGGGTGAGAATTTCATTGACGTATGCCCCTCCGTGGAGATATATGATGAAACGTTCGGTATCGGGGTTTTCATTGAATATCACCATCTGGCATCCGAAGAGTTCCTCTATTTTGACTTTAGTGTGATAAATCCTTTTTGGGAGCTTGTACGGTTCATCCTCCTCCAGTGAACGCTCTTCCAAATGTTCATGCGCCATATCGATATCATCCGTTCTCTTTTTAAATGCGGCATGCTTCAATGCCTTTTCATAAACTCTTGACATTTTTGACATTTTTGACACCCTAATATTAGTTTTATCAGAATTTTATATAAATTTTAGTTGAAAGTAAAAATCATTTTCCAATGATAAAAAAACGGATTCCTTTCACAGGAACCGAATCATGGAAGCAGAAATCAATGAAAAAAATATCATTTCCATAGGCATGACTATCCCACCTCAAGGATGCCACCTTCGTTTTCGGCTATCCTGTTGGCCAGCATGATTCTCATCACAACAAGCATCAGTGCGGATTCAATGACATTCACAATTATCAGTGCCATGAATATGCCGAAGTCCGTCAGTCCAAAGGCATAATCGAATGCTGCCAGGACTGCCACAAACAGGACTACGTTGAAAATGAGAAAATACAGTGAGTAGACACTTTTTTCAAGCCCTACATAGACATAATTGCAGGTAACCAGAACCGGATGAACAACAAGAATAATCAAAAGAAACATCATAATGTTTCTTACCTCTTCATAAATGATCTGGTCGGATGAGAAAAATGAAAGAATTTCAATATGGCATAACGACATGACAACTGCAGTAACTATTCCAATTGCCAGTGCAATCAGAAGTATCCTTCTTACAGTATCTCTAAGCAGTGAAAATCTTTTTGCTCCTGCCAAATGACCTGTAACAATACATAAACTCTTACTTAAACCCTGAACTGGTGTAAAGACAGTTGTCTGGATTCTCAGCAGCACCACATATGCAAAGGCAGCCACAGGAGTTGCATAAACGTGAAGAGCATAATTGATTATGACCCCTACAATGCTCAAAAGCAGACCATCAAAAATAATCGGCAGCGCCAGCTTGACTATTTGCCATATTATTGTCCAGTCGAACTCAAAACCCTTAAAGTCCACCTTCACAAGGGTGTCTTTGCGTATGTAGAAAAGGTAGATAAAAAGTGAAAATGCAAATCCGCATCCTATGATTGTTGCAAATCCGGCTCCCAGCATCCCCATGCCAAAATGGAATATCAGTATCGGGTCCATGACAAGATTAATCAGGTTGCCTGCAATAATGATGATTGTGGCTCTTTTTGTATCCCCCTCACTGCCCAAAATGGAAGAGAAGTAATTGTTCATCATCGAAAGAATTATGAATCCCAGAATTGGTGCAAGATATGCGAATATCAAATCTGCATAGCCGTCAAGATTTACAGCAAAACAGATGCCCCTGATAATTGGAATTCCAATCAGGGGAATGATTATTGAGACTGCAAAAATTAGAATCATTCCATGCTGAGCATAAATTTTCGTTTTGCCTCGCCTGCGGGCTCCGAATGCATTTGAAATCAGGACGTTGACAGCACGGCCTATCCCATCACCCATCTTGCTCAGCACATAGACTGCATTAGAAATGTAGCCCATGCAGACTATTGCTGATGTGCCTATACTTCCAATCCAGTAAAGGTCTGCCACCGCATAGAATGTATCCAAAAACAAAAGCACAATGATAGGTATTGACAGTGCTATTGTTGATTTTACCGGATTTTCCTGAATACACTTAATATTGTCAATCATGATTATAGGTATTATGTTGTTTTTGAATCAGAAGAATCATGAAAATCTTCTCAAGTCAAGCTTCCAGTTCTTGTATGCAAGGTCTCTGTCGGTTTCTCTCCATTCAAGACCCTCCTTCAGGACATTCTTCTTCAGGGTCTGGAGGCTGTGGGATTTCAAATCTGATCCGCGGTAATGCCAGAACTCACCCTTCCTGTAGACGTTTAAAAAGCCCGTATGATTGGCTTTGTCCGCCTCAAGAGATTTTTGAGCAAGGTCGCTGTCCAGAACCGCCCACTTCAAACCGTGCATTCGAACAAGAAACTCCAGGTCCTTCAGGTTGGATGCCGTATGTGACTTTTCGCCGAGAACATACTTCCAGCTCATATCATCCATGAGATAGACATTCATGAATCCCGAAAATTTCATGTTTAATAGTCTATTTTAATTATGATATAAATTTTACACATTCGAATCTATTGATTTGACCGTGTAAAATTGCATAAATATCATCAAATTGCAGTTATTTTAACAAATAAATAAATATAAATACCTTGATAACAAAACAAATGGATATGAACAGACTAAAAAATATTTCAAAAAAGGAGTTGGAATATAACCAATATACAGACTACATATTCAAAAGGACTGTCCAAAAGTATGCAAACGGAGTGCTTAAATTTCTGAAAATCCCCTATGAAATCACAAACATGATTTCATCCGAACTTACAAGCTAGATAAAATAAGAAATAACGAAACAGTTACCGATGAAACAATAGCATGTCTGCAGCTGATTGCCTATACCGACTACAGTGAATCAACACTGAAAATTCTTATTGAAACAAGCAGGTTGATAGAGCAATTGAACATTGACATGAATGAAAAGCAGTTTTATACGTTCTGAATGTACTGAGTACAAATATGCTGAATGAAACTGAGAAAAACAAATTCATGGAGGAAAGAAAAATGATGATAAATCCGAGAGATGAATATTTGGTTAACAAAGGAATAGAAAAAGGAAGACTAGAAGGAATGGAAAAAGGAAGACTGGAAGTTGCTAAAAAACTACTAGAAAAAATGACCATCAAAGAAGTATCAGAAATAACCGGACTGAGCGAAAAACAAATAGAAGAACTCTAGTCCAAATGCTCAACTATTTCCTCACCTGCATCAGTCAGCCTGTAAATCCTTCCCTTTCTGACTTCCTCGTTTACACATTCCACAATGCCTGACTGTTTCAGTTCACGAAGAACATTTGACATGTGGGACCTGTTTATGCCTGTATCCCTTGATATGTCCGTAGGTGTTTTTACCTCATCCTGCAATGCCTTAACTGTCCTGTTGCGGTAGGAGGATATGTTCACATAAGCAATCTTTTTTAATGTCTCATCGTCGATAATAACACAACCTCAATCATAGTTAATAATTATTTTATATCTACTTATTAATAACTTTTATCCATAATCTGTGAAAATATTTCCCTTTCACGGCTACTGTCCAAGGAAAGTCCGTCCAAAGCAGCTATCTTTCCTTCGATTGCACGGGCAAAATCACCGTCCAAAGTGAAATGAACCGTCAAAAACTCATCATAACATTTCAATGCATCATCAAAACAGTTCACATCATTGAAAATGTCTGCCTTCATAAGCAGATGCCTTTTGGAGATTAAAACGGCATGGCGCAGACTTTCAGCACAGTCAAGACCCAGTTCATGACGGCAATATCCCCGGCCGAAGTATGCCGAATCGTTTTCATGAACATCTATTGACAAATCAAAGCTCTCAAGCGCCTCATCAAAACGTTTCAGCTTAACGAGAGCATGTGCCTTTTTGTTCAATAGCTTGAAAAGAATGTTGTTTTTGAATTTTGATGAATCAGACAATGCCCTTTCATAAAATCCCAGAGCCTTTTCAAACTCTCCTCTGGATGCCGCCTCATCGCCCGCATAGATGTTTCTCTTGATTTTCGGAAATGCATCCCTTTCGGCGGATGATTCAGCCAGAAGCATTCTGTGATAATCCTCATCGTGTGAATCTGACCTTTTAAAAAATCTCAGTGCCTTGACGAAGTGTCCCTGTCCGCAGAGGGCATGGGATTTGCCGATTAATGCCCCACAATATCTGGAATCATAATACAGGACATCATCAAAACAGCCAATGGCTCTGGAATACCTTTCAGAATTCAGAAAATCGATTCCCTCATCGAGAATGTTTTTGATTTCGATTTCCTTTAAAAGATGTTCCTTCAAAAAGAAGGGATTCAAATTTTCAGGGCTGATTCTTTCAAAAAACGGATCATCCAAGGAAATCCATCCTGTGGATGCAGCGCCAAATCCAATCCTTACACTGCCGGCGTTTTCAAGAACAGTTAAATCTTCACATATTTGCGAAAGCTCTTCCGGTGTCATCATGATTATTTATAACTTGAATACGATAAATAACTTTTCAATGTTTCATCTGGAAAACCTGCAGGTCACTTCGCTGAACTCGCAGTTCGGACAGTTGACTTCATGTTTCGGATAGCTGTCGGCTTCAATGTGGCTCACGACGCTTTTCAGGTAATCCAGGATAATGCTCTCATCCTCATCAAAGGCTATTTCATACTGCTTGTTTTCGTCAAGCACATGCAGAATCAGGGAATTTATCTCAAAGTCATCATTTTCAAGAAGCGCATATGCATAGTAGTGTAAACTTTCCATGTAGAAATTGTGATAGTTCCTTATATCGTCCCTAGACCTTATGAAATGAACAAGATTTACGCTGCCATCATTTTCCCTTGTGATTAAATCAATTATTCCATTGACATCATAGCCACCCATTTCCAGGGTCACCGGATAGGCATAGTCAACTATGTCATAGTGCCTGCCGAAGTCAGCCCAGTAGTCTGCTATGGAATCGAAAAGCTCCTTCAGGTTTTTCCTCATGGTCTTTGATGCAAATCCGTATGACTTTATGACCTCACCCGTCAGTCCGGTGATGTCATCGCGGCTCCATTCACGGGAAATCTTTGGATTGTGGATTGTGGAGAGAACCACACGGAGCTTGGAGTTAATGAACTTGTTGATGTTGTGGGGGTTCTGATATCCCAGATTGTTTTCAAGATTATACCTCAAAGGACAGAACAGGTAATCATCCAGAACATCCTCAAAATCAATCTGACTGAACAGGCTTGTCTCGCGGTTCATGTGGGAGGTCACCTTCTTGAGCTTGACCGTGTCGTCTGTTTCTATCCTTTCAATTTTGCCGAAATCATTTTCAAACCTGTTCAAAACATCCGGAAGAGGATGGGCAATCCTTGTCTGGACGGCTGAAAGTATCAGAAGCTCCTCAGCACGGGTATTTGCAACATAGACAATCCGCTCCTCCTCACGGTTGAGGGCCTTTATCTCACTGGCCTCGCTGTCCTTGTATTTCAGGAATTCATTTGGTGTCGGATATGTCGGACGGTCAAAGTCATCGCTTTTCCTGTCGCGGAAAACTATCGGAAACTTGTTTTCCTTAAGCGATGAGGTTATGACAACAGGATACTCAAGGCCCTTTGCCTTGTGGACTGTCATTATATGGACCTTCATGGAATTGTCCTCATGCTCGTTGATCGGACAGCTGTAGTACTTGAGCGAACGGTGAAGGTAGTTGAAAAGGCCTATGACATCATGCTTTCCCATAATGTTTTCATAATCCGAGATTATCCTTGATATAAGCGCAAGGTTAAGGGATGCCTTTCTTGCATCAAAGTCGCTTCGAGACGACAGCTCATCAAGATATCCTGTAATGTTCATCAGCCGGTAGAACACCTGAAGGGAAGTCGGCTTCTTGTCATAATCTATATCACTGTCGAACAGCAGCTTTTTCAGCCCATTCAGACGACAGAAAAAGTCCAGGTCATGCTCATCGGTGATTCCGATATCCTGAAGTTCGCTTCTTGAAAGCCTGGAGATGTCAGTCTTGTTTGTCTTTTTGACAATTTCGCGAATGTCTGCATCCGAATAGTCGCGAACGACATCCATTATGGAGCTTGATGAATTTCCGTTGAGTGATTCGTATCTTCCGGAGCAGTTTACGACATTCTGATGATATCTGAGCTCAAGCTCCTCAAGAACTGACATTGTCCTGTAGTCAAGGTTGAATATCTTTGACGCATCGTAATACTTGTCTGTGAATGAGAGAAGGTTGATCCATCCCCCTCCGTCGCCATATCTTGGAATTGATGTTGGGTTGAACGGGATTATATACCAGAACAGTGCAAGAACTGCCTTCACCTCATCCTGATAAATCAAATCGTCAATTCCCTTGAGATAATAAGGGATTCCTTCACGCTCGAAGACTTCAAGAATCTCTCTTTTGTCCCTGTGGCTTCTGAAAAGTACGCATACATCACTGTACTTTTCGATTTTGCCGTTTGCCATGAGGTTCTTGATTATGAATGCAAGGTATCGGCATTCCTCAGCATCGTTTCTGTTTTCAAGAAGATAGACAGGCATCTTTGATGAGTTAAATGCCCTGAGCCGCTTTTGGGTTTGCCTTTTTGATTCAATGTAGCGTTCGTTGAACTCGACTATATCGGATGATGAGCGGTAGTTGTTGACAAGGGTCTTCACTTCAAAATCATCGCTTTCAGCATACTGCGTGAAGAATTTAGGATTGGCTCCCCTGAAGGAGTAGATGCTCTGGTCGGCGTCGCCTACAACCGTGAACGTATCGGCAATGGACTGAAGCCTTTCGAATATCTGCATCTGGATTGCGTCCGTGTCCTGAAACTCGTCAATGAGAATGTTTCTGTACTCGACCCTCTTGAGGTTCTCCTCCACATCCAGAAGCTCAAGAGCCTTTATGAGAAGATAGTTCTGGTCGCATACGTGTTCCCTTTCCATCAGCTCCATCCATAATGGGTATGACTTTGCAATCTGGATAAACCTTGCATTGTACAAATCCTCCTCAAAGCCCATATGTTTTATTTCCTTTTTCGGAGGATATGCCGAATGTTCATCCAAATAGCTGCGAATCCATGATTTGTAATCGTCGCTTACCCCGCAGTTTCTCTCCACATATTCAACAAGTGCGTCCGTGTCAACCTCAAAAAGTGAGTATTCCTCATATTTCTTGAGGGCATGTGCTGATTCAAAGCTTCTCAGGAATGCCTCACCGGTAAATCCCAGCTCCTCCTTATGCTTGTTGAAAAAGAGGTTCCTTTCAGAGTCCCTTTTGAGAAGGTTGTAGGGCACGCTTGCAAAGTCGCTTAAAACAGACCTGCAGTAGCTGTGGATTGTGCTTATTCTCATCTGGTTGATGACGCTCAAATCAAGCTTGGTGTCCTTTTTGAAGCGTTCCTTAAGCTCGTCTGCCGCCTTGTTGGTGAATGTGATGACAAGAATGGATGACGGCTCTGCATCCTCAAGCAGGTGAAGGACACGGTTTATGATGACGCTTGTCTTTCCGGCGCCCGGTCCTGCATTGATTAAAAGAGGTCTGTTTCCGTCATAGCTGACGGCATCTATCTGATATTCATCCAGCTCGATTTCGGGAGGAATCTCCTTTACAGTGCAGCAGTCCTGCCTTATCTGCGCTTCGAAGTTGAGCTTTCGCGTAAGGGGATTGCCCTCGCTGTCGACCAGATCAAGGTCCAGAATATGCTCATGTATGAACCGGTTGAGGTTGTCAGCGATAAGCTCCAGAGCACCCTTCCTCTCATCCGCTTTAAGCTCATTCACAAATATTATTTCACTTTCAGACTCAACACCCAGTGCGTCAGGTGAAATCCCGTCAGCACACATGTTTTTCAAAAGAAGATAAAGCTCATCATTGGATATACTGACGCTGCGGCCAAGATAGCTCAAATCAAAGTCATAATATACGTTTAAAAACTCCTCCATGGAGTCATAGTAATCCCCGTAGATTATGTCGAAAATCTGGCGATGGACTGCCCTTGCGTCATTAAGCGCGAATCTGCGAGAAGAATCGTTGAAAACGTCTATTGTAAAGACAAGCTCCTGTGATGTCTTTTTGCAGAACAAATCCAGAATGACCTTTGCGGCGGCTATGGCCAGTGTGTAGTCCTCCAGAAGAATGAACTTTTCCATGACAATGCACAGGTCATGCAAATCGCCGTTTTTGGTTTTGAGAAATGAAAATACGCTGTCGACCCTCATCCTATTGCCTACCGTAATCGTTGCAGATTCTTGTCAGAAATACGCCGTCTATCCTGTCGGCAGAAATTAGGGCGTTGAGAATGCGTGTCCTGACGTCCTTTTTAATCTTTTCACCATCACCGAGAGTGAGGTTCTTGCTTTCAAGCAGCCTGTTGAATGAATCGCCGTTGCCCAAAACCAGGTCATCCCATTTCCTGATGGCTTCAGCCTTTTTGGCCTCGCTTCTGCGCATGACCTTGTCAAGAAACGCGCTTCTTATGTTTGAAAAGTCATGGGCATCAAGAATCTGTGAATACATTTCACTGGAAATCTGATAGATGTCACTGTCATCGATGTTTGGGTATTGCCTCTTTACGCTTTTTACCGTCAGCGAATCATAGCTGTCGCCGACAAGCATCTTCAGGGTTCTTATGTAGGATTCCTGCTTGACTGCATTTGAAAAATAGTACTTGAGGCTGCGCTTTATTTCAAAGTCCGTTATGTTGTCCTCAAGAATTCTGGTTTTCACCTTGTCGTATATGATGTCCCTGTCCCTAAGGGAGGTCTCGTATCCGGCAAGAAACCTGATGTAGAAGTCATCTGCCTCATCCATCAGCAAAGCCAGGTATTCTATTTTTGCCTGCTTTTCTGTTTCGATGCGCTTGGCTTCAAAATATCTTTCAACCACCTCAACAAGATTTTCATCGCTTGAAACGATGCCCTCGCTGATATCGCTTCTGATTTTGGACACTATAAGCTCACAGTCATACAGGTCCAGATCATAGGAATACAAAAGATAGCTGAAAAAGGGAGTGTCGAACTCTCCGATAAGCTCATCCAGTCGGGAAATCATAACTTTGCTAAACATAACTAATTAATTCTTTTGTAAAAAATAAGATAAATAGGTTTTGTAAAAACCGTCAGTTTTCCTCTTCATCAAGGTATTCATCCTGAATCCTTGCCATCAGCTTCAGGAATTCCTCCGGGTCATCGAAGATATATATTCCATTTTCCATAATATCACCTCACCTGAAATTTAACATCAAGACTTTCACAAAGACTTTCGATTTCAGCCAGTATCAATTCGACATCCCCTCCGGAGTAGCTGTCGGCAAAATAGTATGATATGGCTATTGTGCCGTCACGCCCAACGATGTCCAGGACGTTGCCGTGAAAGGCCACTTGCGATGCGTTGAACTGTCTGATATTTGCCCTGATATTTTCAATCACAAGGTCAGTTTCAACCCTGTCTATTACCTTGAAGGCAGTAAGGAGATTTGAATTTCTCCTCACCAGCCTGTCGATTCTTCCCAAATCAATACAATTCATTATTACCTCCTAAATCAATATGTTCCAAAATGCCAGACATACACAAGATATCCGATTTTGAAAAGCGGTCTACCCTCTCAGCCTTCCGGCCAGAAATTCATCAAACACGTACCATATCCTGTTTTCGGAAATTACCATTTCCTCAAGTTCACGGCAGCTGCCGGCGGTGATGATGCAGTCACGTTCACAGTAGCACCAGACGTCCCCGAAGAGATGCACCCTAAACATTCCGGTGCGGTTCTGTCTGTAGTTCAACATCAGCTCCACGGTAAGAACCTCTTCCAGATAACAGAAGAGATTCCTCAGTTCAACGTTTTTGACATGGCTCAAATCAAGAATTCCATAGTCAATTTCAAACAATGTATCTGCGCATAAAAAATCAAGTTTCTCGCTTGTATATCTAGCCTGGTAAATCCCCATTTACACCTCTTGAGATGAAGTCATTCATCTGTTCTAATCATTTTCCAAATCTGTTCAATCACAAAGCGGTTCAGCGGATTGTCCAATGAGAGATACTCCTCATTGCCCCTGTCGCTTCCGAACTCAGCAAAGTATGGAGTATGTCCGCATCCCCCGTCAACGGTCGTGCCAAGCGTGACCTCGCCCCTGCATACCCTGATGCCGAAATCGGCAAATTCGAAAACAAGCAGATTTGAAACATCATCTGTGATGAATGTGCTTTCGTTTTTGCCGCATTCAAGTGTGAACCTGGCCCCTTCAGGAGTCATTTCACCGGTTACGAGTATCAGACGGATGTAGATTCCGTTTTCAGCTATCTTTTCATCCAAAAATTCAAAGAAACTGTCGTCCATGCTTTCAAAGGAATACTTTTCATCGGCCCTTCCGGCATAGGTGGGCATGTATCCGTTGGATGTGAGCTCATCCACATAGAAGTGAAAGTCCTCCCTTCCGCTTACGGCATTTTCAACAGTCTCAGGCACGTTTATGTTAATTTTTCCAGATATCTTCATATTTTTTCCTCATGGCAATGGTTTAAAAGTCTATGCTGTAAACGTTATGGTAGAAATTTCTCAGATACAGAAGCAAGTCCCCAGTCTCCGAGTAGCTCCACAGCATTACAGCGACAGCATGTACTGCAATTACGATTGCAAGAATAATCAGGATGAATTCCAGTATGTACAGGAAATATTCCAGTTCATCCAATACAGGTATCACGATGTACCCCCATAATATATAAAAGTCAGCAGCTGTTTAACCCATAGGAATAGGAGTTAAGAAATGATATTATGTAAAATGCAAAGAGAACCGTGGCTAAACAGCTACTTGTCAAAATTACAGATAATAAGATAATGGTTGTTTAATCAGCAAAGGTGAAATATGATTAAATATGAATATGAACCTGATTAAACAACCAGTAAACGTGAATTAGAACACCGCTTCCTCAGCAGTGGTTTTTTTATTGAGTGGCATTATTATCAACTCCTTTTAAATTGATAAATTCGTATAGAGGCTGATTTACTTTTTTTGATATAATGGTGTGGTCTGATTATATCAGATTTTTGTTGTGCAGAGTAATTTCTGTGTTTATTCATATATAAACTTTTTGTTTTTAATGTGATTTTTCATATTGAAAGCAATAATATTTCAAATTAAAAAAAAAAGTTTTCAAACATTGAAAGGAGGAGACTTTTTCAGTGATTCTATTTGCATCAATGCAAGTTCAGATTCTTTTTTGGCAAAATTAATTTTATCCCTGAAAAAATTAGGATTGGTATCATTCCAATCATAATCAGCAAGATTTCTAAGGTCCCTCAATACTGCTAATGTTTCACCGACCGCAGACTCAGTACTGTCATCAGATTTGATTAATCTATCACATACTTTAGAGTGAATATCACCATATTTTCTAAAGTCACTTTCACCCATTGTGAATATTAAATACATCCTGGCGCTGCCAAATACTGAATAATAGTACCTTCCAATAGCCGATTTCATATACTCTTCACCATCAAAACCGGCCAATGTATTTCCAACATCCAAAAATTTTAAAAAATCAAACATACTTAATCTCCGGAAATACCAGTACATCACGAAAGATCCCCAATTCTTTTCTAAGAGATTTTATCTTAAGATTAAATGACCTGATTTCATCTCCGATTCCATTGTTGAATTTTTCCTGAGAAACGTTGATAAAGAGAATTATAAACCTATAATCAATTTCAGGTTCAAAATTCATACCCAAAGAGAACTCCGCATCATCAAAGGATTCCTCAAGATAAGGCCTGACACCCTGCAGGAACTGAAAGATATTTTCATTCATCATAATCTGATTTTTAATCTCATCCGGCGAATCAATGGCATAATACTCGGCCAAATCAGAAAATTTTTCATCAAAATCCAAAAATTCATTCATAATAACCTCCTGTTAAGCTGTAGTTTTACTTAACAAAGAATTATATAAACCTAATAGCTTAAATAACTTATTATATAAGTTTATAGAATATTTCAAGTTCAATAACATAATTGAATTTGACAATAATATTTCACAATAACATATATATTAAAACAAGTATAAAAAAGAGACAGTATCAAATGAAAGCAATTTTACAATATGAAAACAAATAAAAAAAAAAAAAATAATTTGAGGGAGTCTACAGCTCTCCCCTTTCGCGCCTTTCATCCAATAGCTTAAGACCCAGATCGCCAAGCTTGTACTTTTGAATCTTACCACTGGTTGTAAGCGGGAACTCTTCAATGAAGAAGACATATTTAGGCACCTTATACCTTGCAATGGAGCCTATACAGAAATCGCGTATGTCCGCTTCGGTGACATCATCAAATCCTTCCTCCTTGATGATGAAAGCACCGACAATCTCTCCGTACTTTTCATCCGGAATTCCTGCCACCTGAACATCCTGAACGCATTCATGGGTAAAGAGGAACTCCTCGATTTCACGCGGGTAGATGTTTTCCCCTCCCCTGATGATCATGTCCTTGATACGTCCCACAATGGAGTAGTATCCGTCCTCATCGACTGTAGCAAGGTCTCCTGAATGAAGCCATCCGTCAGGTTCGATGGTTTCGGCTGTCTTTTCGGGCATGTTGTAGTATCCTTTCATCACGTTGAATCCCCTGCACATTATCTCACCTGTTTCGCCGGGACCCAGTTCCTCACCGGTTTCGGGATCTACGATTTTAACCTCGATGTTCGGGAATTTCCTTCCTACGGTATTGATCTTTTTCTCGAAAGTGTCAGCGGCATTGGTCTGTGTAAAGCCCGGAGCCGCTTCGGTAAGTCCGTATACGCTTGTGATTTCCTTCATGTTCATCTTTTCGATGGCATCCTTCATTGTCTCGACCGGACATGTTGAGCCGGCCATGATTCCTGTACGAAGGGAACTCATGTCGAACATGTCAAACATCGGATGGTTCATCATTCCTATAAACATTGTAGGCACTCCGTAGATTGAAGTGCACTTTTCCTTCTGGATTGATGATATCGCAAGAAGAGGGTCATACTCCTCAAGCACGACCATTGTTGAGCCGTGGGTGATTACGGCCATCACACCAAGCACGGTTCCGAAACAGTGGAAAAGAGGCACCTGCAAGAGCAGCCTGTCCTTTGCTGTGTAGTTCATGTTTTCCCCGATGTAGTATCCGTCGTTTACAATGTTTCTGCTTGTAAGCATTACACCCTTCGGAAAACCTTCGGTTCCGGATGTGTACTGCATGTTGATTACGTCATACTGTGTCACGGAATCCTTGATTTTCTGGTATTCATCATCGTCATAGTTCATACCTAAAAGAAGCAGCTCGTTGGTGTTGTACATTCCCCTGTGCTTTTCCTGTCCCACGTGGAAAATGAATTTCAGTCTTGGGAACTTTTCTGAAACCAGATTGCCCCTTGCGCAGTTTTTCATTTCAGGCACGAGCTCATGGATAATGTCGAAATAGCTTGTGTCCCTGAAGCCGTCTGTCATGGCCAGAGCCTTCATGTCGGACTGCCTGAGCACATACTCAAGTTCGTGGGACTGGTATGCTGTGTTTACAGTCACGATTGTTGCACCTATCTTTGCTGTTGCAAACATGTATGTCAGCCATTCCGGCACGTTTTTGGCCCATATGCCGACGTGGTCTCCCTTTTCAATTCCTATGGCAAGCATTCCCTTTGCCAGATTGTCAACTCTTTCATCAAATTCTTTATATGTAAATCTTAAGTTCCTGTCAGGATAAACGATAAATTCATGGTCCGGTTGCTTTTCAACCATTGATTCGAAAAACTTCCCGAGCGGAAGTTCAGTAAATAATTCAGACATGCTTTTCACCTCATTTCTTTAAACAATAAAATAACCTTTACCAAATGCAAATCATAAATGCAATCCCAATTGCAATGTTTTCAAGTCCAAATTCAAAGCTTCTGTGTAAAGTCCATTTTCCTTTGGTTTTAAAGTTATTTTACTCATTTCATCCCCTCAGTATGGTGTGTAAAGTACGGCTAAAATCTTTGCGCCGTCTTTGCTTTTTGCATGCAGGTGGTGAGGCACGGCTGAGTCATAAAATATTGTGTCGCCCACTCCTATTGCATAGGTTTCCTTTCCGTAGATTACCTCAATTTCACCTTCAAGAACATAGATGAACTCTTCGCCTTCGTGTGATGAGAGTTCCTTTTCACTGTCTTCATAGCTGATGTCAATCATGAACGGATCTATGTTTCTGTCTATCTTTCCGGCACCCAGTGAGTGGAATTCAAGGTTGGTTGCGTTTGTCACGTCTTCCCTTCCGGAGAAGTAAAGTGAGTTTTCAGTCTTTCCGCCTCTTGTAACTACAGGTCCTAGCTCGGGAGTGTCATCGAGAAATGTTCCAAGCCTTACGCCTAAGGCCCTTGCCATTTTGGTCAGCGGAGTGAGTGACGGAATGACCTCTCCTGATTCCATGGCCTCTAGGACTTCAAGCTTTACGCCGCTTCTCTCTGATAACTCCTCAAGGGACATGTTCTGCCTTTCTCTGATGTCTCTTATCTTTTTTGCAAAATCTTCGTTTGTCATAATTTTCACACATCTTTTTGAATTTACACTTAAAACAATTTAAGTATTTAAGACTATATTTTACAAGATATTTAAAAGTAACCTAAAAAAGGGGATTTCGGTCAATTTTTCACATAAATTACAAAAAAAGATATTAAATCATTCATTTTTACACGCTTTTTCAAATATTGATTTCAGTTCCCCAAATTGTCTGTAAATGACAAATTGAGCTTGAATAAAAGAAAAAATACATATACTTCCAGTTACATACTGTAAAGTGTAAAGATTAATCCTCCAATCTTTACAAATACATATAGAAAGCGAAGAATCAATATGGTGAATCAACTTACCCGTGAATAAGGCGGTTTTTCTGCCTTATTCCAAATTCAATTCACGCCACCCCAAACAACCATAAGAAATATTAAAGTTATACACAATTAAAATAACACTTTTGGAAAAAATCCATAAAAATATAATAGCTATTTTTAAAATAATTAAATTGAATGTATTGAAAATACTTTTTGAATTGTGAAATGTAGATGCAACGGCAAAAATTAATCAGTTTTCAATGAAAAAAATTATTTATATTAATTAAAATAAAAAGATTATCAATTTAAAGGAGCTGTTATTAAATGTTAACAATCAATCAATGTTACCTGGATTTTGTAGAAAAAATCCTGAAGCAAGGAAAAGAAACATACAAGGACTCAAACCATCATTTAATGGAAAGTTTAGGAAACTTTTACATAATCGACGACCCGTTCGGCTTGAAATTCAGAGCAAAATACATGCACTACACAACCGAAACCCTACTTGAAGACATCAAGGCAGGAAAATTCGACATTGAAGGATGTCCAATAAAAGGCGATGCATTATACAACTACGTCAAGTCAGCCGAAAACCCTGATGACCAGGGATTCGTATACACCTACCCCAACCGTATCTATGCGCATTTTGACGTCGACCAGTTCAACACAATGAAGCAGAGGATACTCACCGCAACAGGATCAAATAGGGCAGTGGCCGTTACAATAGACCCTGAACTTGATGCCGAAAGGGAAGACATACCATGCCTTCAGTTCATCCAGTGCCTTGTGAGGGACAACGAACTTACGATACACTGCATATTCAGAAGCAATGACATCTTCGGCGCATTCTACTCAAACATGTTCTTTATCGCATATCTCGGACTGAAAATGAAGGAAGAGGTCAACAAAGAGATCATGGGTGAAAAACTGAACTTCGGCGGAGTCCACTACCACTCAACTTCCGGTCACATCTACAATACAGACCTGAAAGCAGCTCGCAACCTGATAAAAGTAAACAAATAAGGCTTCAAACCTTATTTCCCATCACTTTTTTAGACTAAACTAAAATCAGCATGAAAATTATTATCTGTTTTTAAAATAGCTCAAAAAAATAATAAAAAAAGATAGAGATTTAAAAAATCCCTATGGTGTGATTTTAATCCTTATGTCCCTTGTTACCGCATTGTATGCAGTGTTTCCAGCATAACTTGCCTGGGCGGTATATGTTCCTGGAGTGTCAACATCAATCAGAACATAAGCGACACCGTTTAAGTCAGTGAAACTGACAAAGACCTGTCCGTTCATTCTGAAAACTATTTTTGAAAGCAAAGGAAGCGGATTGTCATATCTGTCCCTTAACTGGACTTTAACGACTTTTAATAATTGGCTTGCCTTGAATATGCTGTCAGCACCGCGCACCATAACGGAAGGGGTCTGTTTGATTACCCTGATGTAGCCTGATTTTTCGGATGGCGCATAATTGGCATCACCGTCAAAGCTGACAATAGCAGAGTGATTGCCGAATCCTATACCCACTCTGATGTATGCGTCACCGTTTTCATCGGTTACACCGCTCCAGGTTGAGCGGTATGCCTTGACATGGACTGTTTTGCCGGCAAGCGGTTGGTTGTTTGAATCCCATAGTGTGACTCTAACCATTTTTGTTTCTGTAACAAAGTAGAGTGCATTGCGCAAAAAGATTTTGGTCTTTTCCTTAGACCCTAAAGTAAATTTAACAGTTACCATGTTGGACTCGTTATAAATAAAATCTGAACGGGCAAATACATCTACACTATAGTCCCCTTCAGGCAATCCTCCTGTATAATACTTTGCCACACCGTCACGGTCAGTGGTCTCGTATTTCATACCGTTGACATCAAAACCGACGATAATATTGCTTGCAGGATTGCCGCGGATATCTTTTACAACAGCAACAATGTTATGGGTGCGATAATCATATTCTGCAGTTAATCTGGTATTCAATTTATTTATAATGACCTGAGCAGACGCACTGGAGCCTTCATAGGTATTGTCCCCATTATATACGGCGGTTGCAGGATATGTGCCCGGGAACATGACATCTGTGCTGAATGAAACCTGACCCCTGGCATCAGTGTTTACAACTCGGGTAATGGTACCTATTTTAAGAGTAATCATTGCATCCTTAATAGCTTTACCTTCAGCATCACTCAATGTAGCAACGAAATTTTCACCGCTGCGATAATCAGTGACAACATCAATTGCAGCTATTTTGGTTTGAATTTTATTGTCTGCGGTTAAATTTCCTTCGTAATTATCTGAAGCGGATATCACTTCATCATTACCGGATGATTCGATTGCATCATCATCCAATACATTTTCAGATATGGCATCATCGGCTATCGGCAAATCCTGTGCGCTTACTGCTGAAACAGAAATCGCAACCAGAAAAACAAGCAACAATGCCAGTAAAAATTGTTTAGATTTCATCTTTTTTCTCCCATATTTTTATAAAATTAGGTTTATTTGCCTGCATATAAATATCTTTTGATTAAATTCTTAAGAAAGGCATTGAACAAAATTATTCGGATAATATGGGTTTTAACAGCAATATCCGGATGCTGCATTTCCTTTGAAAAAAAAATTAAATAAAAAAAGATAGAGATTTAAAAAAATCCCTATGGTGTGATTCTGAACTTTACCTCTCTTGTTACGGCATTGTATGCAGTGTTTCCTCCAAACATGACCTGTGCATAGAATGTGCCTGCATAGTTGATGTTGATTCTTATGTGGGCAACACCGTCGATGTCAGTGGTTCCGATATATGTCTGGCCGTTCAACTTGATAACAATTTTTGAACCGACAGGAAGTGCAAGGTTATATCTGTCACGCAAATGAACTTTAACGATTTTATTATTGTCGCTTGCCTTGAACTGAGTGTCGGCACCGCGCACCATTACTGAAGGAGTCTGCTTAATCACTCTGATGAAACCTGACCTTTCGGATGCATCATATTTGGCATCCCCGTCAAAGCTGACTGTTGCAGGGTGATCACCGAATCCTATACCGACTCTTATTAACGCATCACCGTTTTCATCGGTTACGCCGCTCCATACTGAATCATACGCTTTGATATGAACGGTTTTACCTGCTAAAGGTTTGTTGTTTTCATCCCACAGGGTAACCTTCACCATTTTGGTCTCTGTAACAAAGTACAGCGCATTACGAAGGAATATCTTTGACTGCACTTTCTTTAAGACTGTAACCTTTGCGGATGCAAAGGCGCTTTTATAAATCTCGTCCCCATCAAAGGTGATGAATGCAGTATAATTGTTAGGCTCAAAGCCGTAAGTGGAAAATGAAGCCTGACCGTTTGCATCGGTTGTTGCAGTCTCGGTACTTCCGCCTAATCTGACGGTTACTTTAGCCCCTTCAATAGCCTTGCCGTCAGCGCCTTTTAAGGTGGCGACCAGTTTCTTGCCCTCGTTGTAATATGTAATGACATCACCGGCTGTCAAAGCGGTGTTGAGTTTATTTATAGTGACTTCAGCTGTTGTTCTTGAAATGTTATAGATGTCGTTTCCCAAAAATGTAACAGTAGCAAAGTATGTATCCGGAATTAAACCGTCGGTTGTTAGGAAAACCTGACCTTTATCGTCGGTTGTTAACTTGTGAGTGTTTCCGGCAATGTTTATTCTGACTTCAACACCTTTAACAGCATTGCCTCTTTGATCTGTCAAAGTTGCCGCAATATCCCTTCCGCTGTTATAATCACAGTCAACATCAGGAGCGCTTAAAGATGTGCTGATCTTATTTACAGTGACCCTGGCTGTAGTGCCTGATGCATAATAAATGTTATTGCCTGCAAAGTCAATATTTGCCATGTAAACATCAGGAACTAATCCGTCGGTAGACAATGAAACACTACCTTTACTGTCAGTGGTTAAGGTCTTGACAACATCACCCAATTTAACAGTAACATCAACCTTACTGATAGCTTTACCGTCCCCATCTTTTAATGTAGCAGTCAAACTCTTACCGTCATTATAAACAGTAACAACATCATCAGCAGTCAAAGCAGTGTGGACTTTATTTACAGTTACCCTGGCTGTAGTGCTGGATGCATAATACTTCCTATCTCCTGAAAATGAAATATCCGCAATATAACTGTCCGGAAGAATATTGTCTGTTGAAAATGAAACCTGACCATCACTATCAGTAATCAATGTCCTGGAAAGGCCTGCCAGTTTAACAGTGACCATAGCACCTTTAATAGCATTGCCTTTACCGTCCTTCAAAGTAGCAACCAAACTCTTGCCGCCATTATAAACAGTAGTGACATCCGAAGATGTTAAAGCAGAACTATATTTATCTACAACAATTGTAGTTGTGGTACTTGAAGGGTTATATATATTATTTCCATCAAAGGCAATGTTTGCAGTATAGGTATCCGGATCCAAATCCAAAGTGGAAATAGTTGCCTTTCCATCCTGGTCAGTTGTCAAGATTGAATAAACATTACTGATTTTAACATTGACATTTGCACCATCAATCGGATTGCCGTCAGCGTCTTTTAAAGTAACAGTAAGACCATCAACAGTTAATCCAGTATCCAACTTAGTTATAGTAACTTTAGAAGTAGTGCTGGATGAATAATAGATGTTATTTCCTAAAAAGTCAATTTTCGCAACATAAGTGTTTGGAACAATGCCATTAATTGACAATGAAACCTTACCCCTTTTATCAGTAGTCAGAATCTCAGAAACATCACCCAGCACAATTTTAACCTGACCGTCACGTATAGCATTACCGTTTTCATCTGTCAGAGTGGCAACCAGACTATCACCACTATTATAAACAGCAGTAACATCATCGGAGATTATTTTTGAAGGACTTTTTTTTACAGGAACTTTTATGCTTGCACTGGAATCGGCAAATATCTTATCTGTAAACTTGGCGGTTACAGTTTTAATGCCATCGCTAGCAAAAGGATAAGTAAAATTAGCAATTCCGTTTTCAACAAGAACACTGACAGATTTATCTTCAGCATTGAATGTGACTTTTCCGGAATTGATTAAATTCCCATGCGAATCCTTAACAATGGCCTCAATTTCAACAGGATTGTAATTGCTAATCACTTTAAGTTCAATTGAAGATTTCTCCTTAATCAAAAATGTGAATGCCTTGATGCATGCTACCTGTGACTTATAATAATGTGTAGAATAGGTAAACTCAAAATCATATAAATCATCCCATTTCCTGCCGTCATAGCTGATGTATGACATGCCCTCAGAGTAGAATTTGGTATTCAATGAAGCACCTGTTTCACTACCTTTACCCAGGCTTTCTGAAATAGGAACGGCAGCATTGCTACTGGAATTTATCCTGAATTCGACTTCAAAAACATCCCCCTTAGCAAGAGGAATTACCTGGTCTAATTCAATTGTCTTATAGGAAGGGCCTGAAAAACCGCTTTGTGTGTGTTTCAGTTTATTGTTGACATAAACTGACACATCCCAATTGGTGTCCTTTTCAAAGTATGTTGAAACAGCCGCCAGATATTCATTGTCTGTTGCCTTGAATCTATTCTTATACCAAACCACATCAGATGAGTTATATAAGTAATCGGTTCTGCCGGGAATGTCATACTGGTAGTTTTTATCATATTTGATTGTGTCATTCAAAACAAATACATATGAAGAAATTTTACCCGGTTCGGCGAATTTGGTATCGTAATATGAAACATGGAAATATCCATTATAACCCCAATTGGATCCCCAGCTGTTTTTAACAATCCATCCTCCTTTGCCCGGGGCACCGGAAAACTCCAGATTATCATCCCATCCGACAATGACTGCTGCATGATTAGAAGTGGCACTACCGGTATAATACTGGTCTTTCTGATTGTTTGAATAAAGGGATGTTGAAACACCACCATACTTCATGATGGCCAGTTTGATTGCATCATTATCAGTATAATTCTCTCTTTTAAACAATAACATATTTTGAACATGAACCAGACTATTCAAAACAGGTGAGAGAACAGAATCCCTTTTATATTTATCATCACTTTCATCTACAGGACCCAGCCATCCTATAAGGTATGCATAGCCCATCCGGTCATATCCCCCATCATTGGTTTCCAGATTCCAGCCGTATGGAGAATATAGTCCCATCAAATTCTTCATATTCTCTTCAGAGAAATCGAATTCAATGCCTGTTGCCTTTTTAATGGAGGATTCAAGTGCTCCTAAAGTGGAAAATGCCCAGCAGTTTCCATCATTTCCCTGGTCCCTAACGGCAGTAACCTGATTCAATTCCCTTAAATCATATCTGCCAGGTATATTTTTAATATCAGAAGCGTTGGCTTTTATCAATATGAAGTCACCGCTTCCGATGAACACCTCAGGCAAATCGGATTCGAGAACATCATTGTTGGTTCTTGCCTTATTGTTTGAAAACGTATTGTGCAACGCCTCATCCAATATTGATTCATAGTATGGTTCCTGCAGGTAGGCTGAATAGTATGCGCCCGCAGTATTTAATGCATGATTTTCAATGAATTGTGTGTATTTGATTATGAGAGCATCGATATTATAGACAAATACTGCCCCTGCGTTTTCGGCGGAGTTATTTTCAAAAATGGAATTATCCAAATAAAAACCAGCTCTTTGGAAAGAAGTTCTTACGCCTTCATATAATGAATAAATGGCTCCTCCGTCATGTTTTGCCCTATTGTTTCTTGCTGTAAAACGATTCAAATCCAAATTGGATTGTAATGATACAATAGCACCACCGAAAGTTGCTGAACAATTGTTAATTTCCAAATTATCAGCATATAAGTTGGATTTAGACATCAGATAAAAAGCTCCACCCGCATCCTCGATGGAATAGGAATTCATGAATTTGGAATCAGCAATATTAATTCTTGCCTTATTTTCAGCCACAATAGTTCCGCCGTATGAAGTGGAACGGCTGTTCACGAATAGAGAATCGGTAACAGTCAATGAAGCCTGATTAAGATAAATGGCTCCACCGTGTTTTGCAAAGGTATTGTTGAAAATACAGTGATTTAAAACCGTGTTTGCACTTGCCATTTGTGATTCAATGACTCCTCCATTATATGAGCCATACTGATAATCTTTAAATATTGTATCTGCAGCAGTGAAATTTCCATTATTGGATATTCTTAAATTCACCAAAGTCAGATTTTTTAAGGTCAATGAGCTTGAAACACTGAATCCGGTACCATAATTGTACTTTATAATGGTTTGTGAAGAATCCTCACCAATAATGGTTACATTTCTTATTGATACTGATCTGTCAAGGGTATACTCCCCGTTTGCCAAATGGAGATTTGAATCTGCAACCACACGGTTGGATTTGAATTCCTTATAAGGATTTGAAGCGGAACCGTTTCCGCTGTCGTCCGGAGCATTTGCATCAAAATAGTAATCTGCAGCAAGAATTTCTGAAGAATCACCAAAAGTCAAATGTTCCACCGTCTCACCAACTGCCATTGCAGCATCTTCGGCCGCAAAGGATGTCGGCACCATTATCAATATACAAAATATCGAAATTAATGTAAAAAGTTTTATTCTTTTCAAGCTATTGCCTCCTTTTTATACAATTTAAACACTTTAAAGTTAAAATGTATAGAGTATTGTTATTTTTTGCTTTTATAATATATATAATTACCTTGAAAATTAGATAAATTCGGTAATCAGCTTGAAATTGATTTAAAAAAAGTTAATAAGAGGGAGTGAAAACTCCCAAATTTTTCCAATTTTATTTGCGTTTTAATGGTATTAATCCTATAATACTTAAAATCACAAGTAACACTAAAATCGGGTTACCAGTTTCGTGTTTAGCAAGAGTTTGTTGAATAACTTTGCTTTCCGGTGTTGTTTCATTATCAGTTGGAACAGTTTTATTGTCTTTTAAAACTTCCACAATTGCGGAAGCATTTCCGGCAGCATAATAGTCATCACCATCAAACATTACTAGAATTTCATATTCGCCTTCCTTGAAGTCATCTGGAATAGTCCACTGTGTAACTCCAACGCCGTTTGTAATTGTCACCTGTCTGGTTGTTCCGTCAGGCAATTTTACAGTTACAACACCGTTGAATTCTGTACCGTCCCTAGGAGTGACTTTAACAGTAACGTTTACTGTTTCTCCAGGTTTTCCTGAAGTGGCTTCGGCAGATATGTCGACTGGAACTTTCAATACTGTGATTTTCATTGTATTATTAGACGGATTGTAGGTTGCATCACCGAGATATGCTAAATAGCCTTCGTAAATGCCTGGAGTGGATAACACAACGTTTTTGAAAACTGCTTTACCGTTGACAACGTAAGCTGAGTATTCACCAGCTGCACTTTTATCAAGATTAGCAATTTTATCACTGACTTGTAAAACAGCTACACCACTTAATACAGGATTGCCGTTTTCATCCAAGACAGTAGCAACAATGTCAACAATATCACTAGGATAACCAATAATGTCATCAGCTTCAATGGTGGTATCCAATTTGGACACGATTACACCTATTGTGGTTTCAGACGGATTATATGACTTATCACCAGGATATGTTATTTGACCTGTGTAGTTTCCAGTGTTTGGTAAAACAACTCCTTCAAATGTTACAACACCATTCAAAATATCAGCGGTATACTCGACACCATTGATACTCAAAGTAGCAGTACCATTAGGAACTGGGTTTCCATTTTCATCAGTTACATTTGCTGTGACAGAAACTTTTTCACCAACTTTACCTTCGATAGGCTCAGCAACAATACTTGTATCTAATGCACTAACATCAATGTCAACAGTAGTGCTTGATGAATTATATTTTTCAGATCCGTTATATGTAATTTCACATTCATAACTGCCAGGAGCAGGTAAAATCACATCCTCAAATACAGCCACACCATCAATCACATCAGCAGTGTACACAACACCACCAATAACCAATGCAGCAGTACCATCAAGAACCGGATTTAACCTTATCACCAACATCGCCTTCAACAGGCACGACAGTAATATTAGTATCCAAAGGACTTACAGTAACATTAACAGTATTATTAGACGGATTATAGTTACCAGATCCACTGTAAGCAATTTCACCCACATAAACACCAGGGGCGGATAAAATCACATCCTCAAATACAGCCACACCATCAATCACATCAGCAGTGTACACAACACCACCAATAACCAATGCAGCAGTACCATCAAGAACCGGATTTGCAGCAGTACCATCAAGAACCGGATTACCATTCTCATCAACAATAACCGCAGTAACGTTAACCTTATCACCAACCTTACCTTCAACAGGCACAGCAGTAATAACATTAGTATCCAAAGGACTTACAACAACGTCAACAGTATTATTAGACGGATTATAATAATCAGATCCACTGTAAGCAATCTCACCTTCATAAACACCAGGAGCAGGCAAAATCACATCCTCAAATACAGCCACACCATCAATCACATCAGCAGTATACTCAACACCACCAATAACCAATGCAGCAGTACCATCAAGAACCGGATTACCATTCTCATCAATAACATCAACTGTTACATTCACTTTATCACCAACTTTACCCACGACAGGCACAGCAGTAATATTAGTATCCAAAGGACTTACAACAACGTCAACAGTATTATTAGACGGATTATAATAATCAGATCCACTATATGAAACATTATTAGCTAATTTTATATCATTAGCAAATACGTCTACAGTATTATTTAAGATTCCACCTTCAGTTGATTTGAATTTGAATATAAGTGCAACACTTTGTCCTAATCTTAAGACTCTGTTGTATGTAAATACATCCCTGCCTTGTGCGTCTTTAGTTTGTGTCCAATCTTCGGCACCTTCAACAGATACCAATTCAAGACCGCTGGCATAATCCTCAACAACTGTAAGGTTTCTTATGTTGTAATCGCCTACGTTTGTAATGTTGACTTTAAACAATACGTCTTCACCTATGTTGGTATTATTAGTCAAAGTGATTTTTTCAACACTGACTTCTGGTTTTTCATCAAATACGTCAACATTGGCTACGGCATTGCCCATAACTGTATCGTTATAACCGTATGTAGCATTGTTGGTTTTAATACCACGGCTTGTAGTGTTGAATATAAGATGAACAGTTGTGTAATCACCTGCTTCTAATTTGTCCAGGATGAATGTTTTTGTACTTTCATCATAAGTCCAAGGAACATCAGATCTGATTGAATCATAAACCAAACCTTCAGAGAAGTTATCTTCACGGATGAATACATTGTATAAATCCATGGTTCCTGTATTGGTAATCTTAAATTCGAATCTGACTTGGTTTCCAACAGTGACACCGTTTGCATCTAATGAAATTTTAACAGCAGTCATGTTAATGGTCTTTTCGACAACAGTAACATTCTTACTGGTTGCATTAGTGACTTTATCTCCGTTGAATCCTGCTTCGATGGAATTTGCAACACTGCCTTCAGAGGTAGCATTGAAGTATAACAATACAGTAGATACGTCATCATTGGTTAATGAACGGACCAACCTGAATGTGTTTGAAGTTTCATTGAATACCCAATCATCATCAGTTGTGTAATGGTCAAATACCAATACATCGCCCCATTCTTTTTCAATGAAGAAAATAGAATCTAAAGGAACGTTTCCAGTATTTTTGATGATTACCTCATAAATGACTTGGTCTCCAATAAATGCCATGTCTTTAACCAGTACTTTAGTAGCGGTTATATTTGGTTCGTATGGTAAAACCTTTTTTTCATCAGAAGTGATGCTTGTGTGGTTTTTACCATTATTCCATATCGCATTCACTGTATTGGTAATGTTACCTGAACCGGTGACATTAAAGTATACGTGTAAAGCGGCATAACCTCCTACGTTAATAATACGGTTTAAGGTAAATGTTAATGATTCCTCATCTACACTCCAAGAACTTGCACTGTCCCAACCTGCATAAACAAGGTTTTCGCACGGTAATTCATTAAGAATTAACTCCGCGGATTCAAGATGTTTATCTCCAACATTGTGAACTCTGATTTCATAGACAACTTGGTCTCCGACATAGATTGTGCCTGGAGTAAGCAAGTATTTTTCAACAGTAATGTTTGAATTGTCTCCTTCCACATCAGGAACGTGTTTGTTTGTAACGTTAACGTAGTCTGATGCATTGGCCAATTCAAAATCATCATAACCTGCAAATATGGTATTGTTTTTAATGCCCATACTTGTTGTGTTGAATACAAGCAAGATATTTGCCATGTCTTCAGGAAGCAATGTTTTTCCATAAGTGAACTTGTACCTGTTGTCGCTTATTTTGGATACAGTCCATGAAGCGTTCTGTTGGGAGTAGAGGTATACTAAACCTTCAGGGATATCTTCAATGAAATACACATTATCCAAAGCGATATTTCCTTTGTTGATTATGACAACACGGAATTTAGCGAGTTCGCCAACAGTAATTACTCTGTCGGTTTCTGCTTTGATTTTTTCAAGCTGAATAGCAACATTACGTGGTAACACTTCCACACCACAAGTGGTGTTGGAACTGACTTGCTCATCGTTGAAACCGGCAATTACAGTATTGTTTTTGAATCCTGCAGTTGTAGTGTTGAAATATAATGTTAAACCGAATTTTTCACCAGGTTGCACTTTTTGGTTTAAGGTAAATTTGTACCTGTTACCTCCAAGTTTTTCCACAATCCAGTTTTCAGGGGTTTCCTTGAAGTGGTCGAATACCAAATCATCATAGTCATCTTCAATGAAGTAAATGTTGTCTAATCCGACATCACCTGTATTTTTGACCGTGATATGGTAAGCCACTTGATCACCTACATATACATCAACATTACTTACGAGCACTTTTGTAACTTCCACAAATGGATTGTACGGTAACACTTCGACATTTGCAGCACTACTATCAATTGCTTCTTCATATTCACATCCGACAGTAGCGTTATTTGTAAAGTTACCTTCGTATGTAGCATTGTATACCAGTTCAATTACATGACTTTCGCCAATTGCAAAGGCATGATTTAAAATGAACTTGACTTTATCACCCAAGTCTTCAACATTCCAGCAGTCTTCATTATATTCGAAGTGATCATAAACAAGACCACCTACGGTTTTATAATCCACGAAGAATGCATTTTCCAAATTAACATCTCCAGTATTGATAATTTCAATCTTGAAGATTACCTGATTGCCTTCATAGATTACATCCTTATTCATTAAGACTTTTGAAATTGTCATATTAGGACTTGGTAAAACTGTGAAGTTTACTGAAGTTCTATTTTTATAATCAAATCCGTTAACATACATGACGATATCATTAGACCAGTTTCCAAGTTTTACTGTTTTAAACGGTAACAGGACACTAGTGCTTGCATAAGCCGGTAAAGGACTGTTGTATACAGCATAATCATTAATTAATGTCCATCCAGGATAAGGTTTATCAGTATATAACTCGATACCATCTGAATACAAGTCATCAGCGTAGATTAAACCAAGAGTATGGTTACAATCATTATAGAATGTAATGTTAAAGTAAATAACATCACCCAAATGAACTGTATCATTCATTAGGACTTTTGTTACATGGAACTCTAAAGGTAAAACCTTTATGTTGAGTGTTGCATTTGTTGGCAAATAGTCATCTGTTTCTTCAAATACCATGCTTTGTGTGAAATTACCAACTTGAGTTAAGCTTACATCCTCAAATGTTGCAAAACCGTTAATAATTTCCGCATCGTATAGCTTGCCGTTGATAACTACACTGACATTGCCTATAACAGGATCACCGAATTCATCATAAACTCTGGTTGTTATGTCAATAACATCATCTTTATATGCGACGATATTGACGTCATCCATGAAAGTAATTAATTTGGAAACAAATACTTTGATTGTGGAGTTTGATGGATAGTAGTAATCATCATCTTTATAGTAGATATTTGCAGTGTAATTTCCAGGCATAGGAGCTATCAATCCTTCAAATACGACATTACCATTAGTAACATTTAAAGTCAAGTTATAATTTTCGAATACGAATGTAACAGTACCATTTTGTACAGGATTGCCGAACTCATCCTCCACATCAATAACGAAATCGACAGGCATACCCGGTTTAGTGAAAGTATCTTCTCCACTAACAGTTGTCAACAGTTTGTCAATGAAAATGTGTATTGTTGTATTGGATGTCTCATAGTAATCATTGGACTCATATATGATATCAGCATAGAAATTACCCGGTTGAGGATTGTCAAAATTATCAAATCTTACTGTACCCTTATTTACAATAGCATAGTGAACTTCACCATTGATTAATAATTTAGCAGTTCCGTTTTGAACAGGTCTATTAAACTGATCAGTGATGTTAGCATCAATTACGAATCTGGTTTCTACCCTTTCAGTGATATTTTTTGAAACTGTAGTGGTATTCAATTTGGCTACAGTAACTGTAACATTGTTTCCTGATGGATTATATGCACCATATCCGCTATACTCAATTGTACCTTTATAAACATTAGGTTTTGATACGCGAACATTCTTGAATGTTGCAATACCGTTTTTAATATTTACAGTGTAAGTATTTCCTTCGATGACTAATGTAGCGGTTCCATCGGTAAGTAAATTACCGCGTTCATCGGTTACATTAATCGGAACGTTTATATCCTGAGTATAGATTACGCTTACGTCGGTAGGATTGACTATTGAATCATGCCTTACGAATGTTGAATTGCTTGCATCAGCCAAGTTGAAATCACCTTCAAATGCAGTAGCTGTATTATCGAACAAACCTCCAAATTCTGAAGTGAATTTCAAGGTTAAATTTAAAGATTCGCCCATTGTTAAAACTCTTACATATTTGAAGACATCTCTGCCGGATACAACGCTGTGGGTCCATGCGATAGATCCAACCATTCCCACATATTTTAAACCTGCAGTATAATTTTCTACAAGGGTTAAATTGCGTAAATCATAATCTCCAACGTTTTTAATACTGATTTGGAACAATATGTCTTCACCAATATTTGTATTGTTGGTTAGAGTTATTTTTTCCAGGGTAATTTCCGGATCTTTAGCAAGTACTCTTACACTAGCCACATCACTTCCCATCACTGTATTGTTGGCACCTGCAGATGCATTGTTTGTTTGAATGCCTCTTTCGGTTGCGTTGAATATTATATGCAATGTTGCATTTTCACCTTTCAGCAACGGTCTTGCGGATGTGAACCTATGTGTGGAAGCATCGTAATCCCAACGGATATCTCCCCTGTGAGAGTCATAAACCAATCCTCTGGTATAGTTGTCATCGAGGATGAATACATCATTCAAATCAACATTACCTGTATTGTGGATTACAACTTCAAATATGATTTGTTCGCCAACAACTGTTACACCTTTAAGTGCAACTTTTTCAACAGTCATTTGAGGCTTTTTAAATTCAGTAGTGAGATTTTTACTGCTTGCATCAGTAGTATTCTCATTGAATAAAACTGTAACATTATTAACTACACTGCCTTCACCAGTAACTGTGTAATACAAAGCAATTACGGTTGATTCGTTTAATCCTAAAGGACGATTGAATGTAAATGAATTTGCGGTTTTGTTATAAATCCATTCATCGTGACTGTAATAATCATTGAATTTTAAAATACCCAAATCTGATTCATCAAATGATAAATATTTTATTGGAGTGTTTCCTGTATTCTTAACGATTATTTCATAAGTTACGTTATCACCTACATATGCATGGGTAGTATTTACTACCTTTGTAACATGAACATTTGGATTATAAGGCAATACTTCCTTATCTGGAGTGGTATATTCGGTTGAATTTCTGCCCACGTTCCATGAAGCTATTGCAGTATTTGATATGTTGCCGTCTTTAACAGCTTTGAAATAAAGTGAAACAACAGCATAATCCCTTAGCGGAATTGAATTGTTGTATCTTAATGTTAGTTTATTTCCTTCCTGGGTAACAATCCAATATGAAGAGTTATCCCAATAACTGTATTTCAGCTTAGGATGGATGTTGTCAACAAGTACCAAATCGGTTATTGTAACATTACCCACGTTGTGAGCAACAATTTCATATCCAACAGTATCGCCTACATATATATCACCATGAGTGATAAGACGTTTTTCGAGTGTGATATTGTAGTTGGTTCCTTCCGGATAAGGAGAAACAGTTTCATTTACATAAACCCAATCACTAGCTTCGCCTAAAACTTCAGGATTGCTTAAATCACTGGAATTACTAAAGTAAGCTACAACTTTATTGGTTTTATTTCCTAAGGTAGTTGCATTAAATACCACTTCAATCAAAACTGTCTCTTTCATTTTGAAAACATGATTCAATCTGAATAGGTATTTTCCGCCAACGGTGGAAACTGTCCATGACTGATTTCTGTTGGAGGTCACATAAACTAATCCATCACTGTAGTCATCCTCAACGAAATAGAAGTTCTTCAAGTCTGCGTTACCTGTGTTGGTAACTTCGACAGTGAACCTTACAAGGGAATCAGGCAGGACTTCCCAATTGGAAACTCTGTCCTTTTCGATTGTAACATTCGCCAGGAACGGCAAGACATTCACTCCGCAGGTTGTATCATTCACATCAATTGTGTTGTTGAAACCTGTAATGACAGTATTGTTTTTAAATCCTGGACTTGTAAGGTTAAAGTACAAGTATGCGGAATATTCAAATCCAATCTCTGCCTTGGAGTTTAATGTGAATTTATATCTTTTTGAATCGAGTTTTGTTTCACTCCAGTTACCTTGAATACTTACAAAGTGGTCATAAACTAAACCTTCAGTGTATGCGTCCTCAATGAAATAAACGTTATCTAAAATTGCGTTTCCAGTGTTTTCAACTGAAATGTGGTAAACGATTTGATCTCCAACATATTTTGTATCGGCAGTTCTGTCAACTTTCTCGATTGTTAAATCAGGAAGATACGGAATTACTTCAACATCTGCAGAAGCTGTCACGTTTACTTCAGGATACTCACACAATGCTGAAACATTATTGGTGAAGTTTCCTGATTTTGTAGCATTATAGTACAGCTCAATGCCATGAGTCTCATTGATTGCAAGTGTGTGGTTTAATGTGAACTTGATTGTTCCATCACCCATTCTGGTTAAAATCCAACTGTTACTGTCGGAATAATAATGGTCAAATACTAATCCATTAATATTTTCATAATCAATTAAGTAAGCATTTTTTAAATCAACATCACCTGTATTTTTAATGTTAACTTCAAAAACAACTTGAGTATTATCGTAAATAGTTCCTTTTGCCTCTAAAGATTTGGCTACAGTCATGTTTGGACTTGGTAAAATACTGAAATCTATTTCAGAAGAATTGCTGAATGCCAGTGAATTTGCATACATAACCAACCTGTTAGTAAAGTTACCTATCTGAACTGCCTTGAAAGGTAAAATCAAACTCATATTGGTATGAGCAGGGAACGGAGTATCTAAAACCCACATGCCTTCCTCAATATGCCATCCAGGGAATGTGCCATTAACCAGGAATTTTATTCCTGTTGGATATACATCCCATGCATATAATTTTGTAATTTCACAGTCACCGTCATTATAGAATGTAATATTGAAGTACACATTGTCATCCAAATGGATATCTTCAGTGTTGACAAGTGTTTTTGTTACATGATAATAAAGCGGCAAAACTTCCAAATTCGCAGTTGTATCGCATTTAACATATTTACCATCAGCATTTGTGTAATTGGCAAATAAAGTGTAATTTCCAGCTTTGAGAGTTTTAAATACTGAACTTTCCATAATGCTTGAAACTCCCATATAATCAGTGTCAGAACTTCCTAAAAATTTGTAAACACCATTAAGAAGTATATAATAATTTATGGTTGTTGCATTTGAAATTCCAGTTAACTTATCATCAAATAAAGCGGAAATCAATTTTTGTCCACTGACATTTCCCTCATACATTGTATGATTAAGTAAATTTAAGCCTGCATCCATACGAATGGCAGTATCATTGTCGATAGCTTTATACATATCATTTTCCGGATGGTTTGCATAAACGATATAGCAATATTCATCTTTAAACTCATACGGAATAGTGTACTTACCGTAAATGTCTGTTAAACCTGCACTTTTAGTGAATGAATCTTGTCTAACGTCATATATGGTAAGGTTAATTACCTGATTATATTCACGGAGATCCTGATAATCAATAGTACCTCCCTGACTTCTTTCAGCACCATCAACTACACTGACTCCATCAATAATAACATTTGAAGAATTACCATTATTATATATGGCATTCAATATGTTATCTCCACCATATAATATAGCACCTACACTAGTACCATTATATACAATAGGTAACCTATATGAATAAGCCTGGTTATCACCAAATGTTGTAGTAGAAGCATTCAATGTAGAATCATCAAGATATATAGCACTTCCGTTAATAGCTTTATTGCCATCAAATGTGGAACTTGCAGTTGATATACCAGATGCAGTGGAATAAACAGCACCACCATACTCAGCAGTATTACCACTAAATGTTGAATCTGAAATACTTACATCAGATGCAGTGGAATAAACAGCACCACCATACTCAGCAGTATTACCGCTAAAGTCACCACTAATCTCAGTACCCTGACAATCATTTAAATATATAGTACCAAGTGTACCTGAATTGTCAGTGAAGACACCATTTATTTTATTATTAATAGACTTACCACCAATACGTATAGCAGAACCATTGTTAGCAGAGTTGCCTATGAAAGTACCATCAATTGTTGAATTTTTAACATTACTAGTCATTTCTATGGCACCACCACCGATACCTTTAGCAACGTTGTTAATGAAAGTACCGTTTATATGAAGGTCTTGTGCCGGACCTTTAACATATATGGCTCCACCTTCGAAATTGGCAGAGTTATTTTCAAAGTACCCATTAATATTCATGCCGTTTACACTGTTTTCAAGATGGATTGCACCGGAATACCTGGTTAATGCCTTGTTTCCTATGAAAGTACCTTCAACGTTCACATTTTCAACATATCTGAAATATAGGGCTCCACCACTTCCATCACCGGAAGCACCTGCAATGTTATTTACAAAAGTACCTGTAATATTAACATTTCGGCTCCACTGATCGAAATAGGAACCGCCAGAGTACTTATAGGCCACATTGTCAGCCATATAAAAATTGAAAACTGAATTTGAAACATCTGAAAAGAACTTCGCACCAGGGGTTTGCATAGCAGTGTTGTTGATAAAAGTAAAATTAACATTACAGTTATCAAATTTGTAATTAGGTGCAACCTTCGTTTTAGAAGTATACACAGTACCCTGATTGCCTGCTTTATTTCCAATGAATTTCGCTGACATATTTGAGTCAGTTACATCCTTTGAAAAATAAATAGCGGAACCATGAGCTGAAGAATAACAATCCATGAAAGTACAGTTTTCAATCACCAATCCTTTCATTATAGTATCAAAACGTATTGCTCCTCCACCTACATTATTACCAGTACTCTTACCATTCTTAAAAACGATGTTTTTCAAGGTCAATCCTTCAATAGTACCATTAGTAGGAGTTTGGAATATTCTGGAAAAGTTTGACGCATCGATTGTATAACCCTTACCATCAATTGTCATGCCTCTAGTAATTGTAATACCATTAACCTCATCTGTATTATTATAATCTTTATCCAATACAAGAGTTTTGCCCTGAGGGGTTCCTGAGATTAATCGTTGCAATTGTGTGAATGTTCCAGCAGAATTTGCTGATAAAATCTCATTTCCGGATTCAGGAACGGAACTTGAATCATCGCCGCCAGTTGATTTATCACTATTTGATGAACTAAGAGGTGAGTCAGTAGTTCCCAAAATAGCACTGGCGTTATTTTGTGAATCGACACTAATAATGGCATTACTACTTGAAAGAGCAACAGGGCCATCAGTATTATTTAAATCCGAAGCACAAACTGTAGGGATTAATAATAATATTATTAGAAAAGCTAAGAATATTATTATGTTGTTTTGATTTTTCATTTCCTTTCTCACCTCCGCTAAGACCCTATTATAAAACAACGAAACAAATTAGGGAATAGATTATAAGTACATATGGCATTTATCTTATATAAACTTAGTTGAAGACTAATACAAATCATGCAACAATATTGCAGTTTCACTAACTTTTTGTGTTAATAATTAAAAAAAATATAATGAATAAAAAACAAAATTAGCAATAAAAATATAAAATTGTTCAAAATTAATAAATAATCATAAACATTGTTATAAAAAATTGAAAAGAAAAAAGAAAAAAAATGAACCTAATTGACAAAGTTGATTTGTTCTTCGCAAATCAATGAATAATTAATCAATTTTTCACCATCCAAATCCTCATTATTTAAGTTCACGCAGGTAATCTGTGAATTGTTGTATGTTTTATAATACAGAAGCCCCTTTTGTGTATTGTAGCATGAAGCGTATATTGTATATTCATACAGGTCAGGATCTGAAATGAAGGTGCATCCGTTCTGTTGTTCAACTGATTGCAAAATATGAAAAAACTGGCTAACACTACTGGCTTCATCTATATGTGAGTATGAATTTGCACGTGTAAATGCAACTTTTGCAAATCTTGATGAAGATGACAGGGATTTCTGCATGAAAGACCCATATATTTATTTAAGGAGAACAGCTGCTTGTCAAATGGGGGATTGTTTGTAAGTACGCCTACAGGATTGTCATATACTTTAAGGCCATCGGCCAACGGCTCGACAACTATGGCATTACCCTCATTATCGGATATCATCCAATGAAGAGGAGATAATGGAAGCTCATCTGCAAAGTTAATGTCAACCAGATTTATTTCACCAAGCAAACAGCGGGCCTCATCTACGCTTTCAGCAGTGCCGAGCAAATAAGGAATCAGTTCAAATGGAGTGATGTTTATCATGCCTTCCTTTTCCTCCCGATAAACAGCATTGCCTTCAAAGTTCAAACCGGCTATTGCCAGTCCCTTTTCATTGCATGCATCATAATATAACGGATATCCGTCAACGCCTGCAGCGATTCCTATTATTGCATAATGACTTTTGATATCATCAATCTTTCTGAATTTGAATTCATAATTTCTTGGAGTGATTGTCACCCTCTCATTATATGAA
>CADAOO010000008.1 GCA_902789505.1 uncultured Methanobrevibacter sp.
TGCTGTACACATGCTATCACATCATAAGTAATTTGAGTAATTGAGGGCTCTATTTTTGATATCGCCAAATTTATCCTCAATCAATAATTCACCATTTTTGAATACGCACCTGAGATAGTCTTCACCTTCACTATCGATAGGCACTGTCCTGAATAAATTTTTATCTCTGATTAATTTAAATCTGCCGGTTTTTGACTTTTTACTTGAATCAAGAGGATTCTTAAATATGTCATGCCACACACCATCCCTCATCTGGGCAGAACATTTGAAAGCGTTTCTTTGAGTGTCACGGTTTACTGTGCTGTGAAGTCCGCCGCCCATACCGAATATGATGTTTTCAGCTGCCCATCCGTTGGATTTCATTGCAAAGAGGATGTCCCTTATTTTGTGATAGTTCAGGCCATCACCCCACAGAAGGCCTATGTTGAGGTCAAATACCCTGTATCCCTTTTCGTTCGGGTGGCATCCGAAACCTTCAGAAAGCAGATTCAAACAGTCAATAGTGGTTGATACCGGCTCTCCGCTGTCAGGCCTGAATACGACCTTGTTGCCTTCAATATCCAGAAAGCTCATAATGGCATCGTTGAGCTCGGTGCCTTTTCTTCCCGCTTCGGTCAGGAAGTTTCTGTAGTTGTATGAGTCGATAACCATGGACAGCACACCGCCTTTGGCATTGTCAAGGACATTTAGAATCTGTTTGAACTCGCCGTCCGGACCAAGTGATGTCATTACGCTGTGCTCTGTTGCCTGGACTGAAAAACCGTATATGCTTGAATCATTGTAGTAGTTTTCAGATATAGCAAGTGCAGGAATTGTATCTGTTCCTGAAAAGCTGAGCAGGTGGGCCGAACCGGCCAGCGCTGATGACTCTGTTGATGTGGCGCCCCTGTATCCGAAGTCATGGAGCATGAAATCCAGATTATCCTTTGCACAACCTGTTACCTCAAGATAGAAGTTTGACAGCTTTCTCACTTCAGCTGACAATGTTGCAACGGTTGACGGATACCAAACCTGCAACAAAAGTGATTCCAGATAGTTTGGAAGCCAATATGACTTTTTATCCGTGTTTTCAACAGTCATCAACACATTGCTTACCTCAACGGGAGTTCCCTCGCTGACAGCCTTTATCTCTATCGGAAGCCTGCCGTCATGTCTGTCCAAAATGTATTCCCAACCGCCCCTGTTGAATATTCCTTCTCCAATATGGGTTGAGATAAGCTTATCGGCTTCATCGATTTTCTCTTCACTTACTACCTGACCTTCCAGATACTTTTTGATAATGTATTGCAGCCCATAGAAGATAGTCTTGTTGAATTCAGCGCCCACCCTACTTTCAAGATAGGAATAGATCTTTTCTGTTCCTTTCGGATAGAAGTAGTGGTGAGTCACCTTATAGCTATCTGTCAATAGACAAATGTTATTCTCCATCATAATACCACTTATAAGATGTTAATATGTTGTTAATAAAATATAAAGTTTTCGGGAAAAATCTGGAAAAATATGTTTTTACCTAAATGAAAAATCTAAAAAAAAAGAAAGTTAAAAAGGAAATGGCTATAACCAATGCCATTTCTTAAAAAAAAGGAATTTAAATATAACTGGTATCCTGTTTTCTGAAGTGTGCTTGCGGGTGATCGCATAACGGACATACTTCAGGAGCATCCTTTCCATAGTGGATATATCCGCAGTTGTTGCATTTCCATGCAATCTCTTCGTCTTTTTTAAAGACTTTTCCTGCTTCAATTTTAGCGGACAAAGCGTTGTATCTGTCTTCATGTGCCTTTTCTGTAGCTGCTGCCAAATCAAACAGTTCTGCAATGTCATCCAAACCTTCTTCACGTGCTTCAGCTGCGAAGTTTTTATACATTACAGTCCATTCCTCATGCTCTCCTGCAGCGGCATCGGCAAGGTTGGTTACTGTGTCAGGGACTTTACCGCCGTGCAACAGTTTAAACCAGATTTTGGCATGTTCCTTTTCATTGTCAGATGATTCCTGGAAAATTTCCTTGATTTCCACATAACCATCCTTTTTAGCCTGGGAAGCATAAAATTCGTATTTTACACGTGCCTGGGATTCGCCTGCAAGTGCAGTCATCAAATTTTGTTCTGTTTTAGTTCCTTTTAAATCTGCCATATTATCATCTCCGTGAAAATAGTTATTTAAAAATTAGTATATAAAGATTTGGTGATTGACTGGTAACAAAAAAGAAAAAAAGAAAAGAGTCTAATTATTTATAATTTTGAGCTCTTTCTTCAAAGTGTGCCTTTGGCACTCCGCAAACAGGACACATTTCAGGTGCTTGAGAACCTTTGAAAATGAATCCGCAGTTTTCACATTTCCATTCGATTTCTTCTTCTTTTTTGAATACAGATTCAGCTTCAACATTTGCAAGCAGGGTTCTGTATCTTTCTTCGTGCTCTTTTTCAATTGCACCTACTTTTTCGAATAAGAATGCTAATTTTGGAAATCCTTCTTCTTTTGCGGTTTCTGCAAATTCCTTATACATTGAAGTCCATTCTTCGTTTTCACCGTCTGCAGCTGCATTGAGGTTAGCTATTGTATCTGGAATTTCTTCATCATGCAAGAATTTATACCAAATTTTAGCATGTTCTCTTTCATTTTTGGAAGTTTCCATGAAGATATCATGTATTTGAACGTAACCTTCTTCTTTTGCTTTAGCAGCAAAGTATTGGTATTTGGTATGAGCCTGTGATTCACCAGCAAATGCTGCTTTTAAATTTTCTTCAGTTTTTGTACCTTTTAAATCAGACATAATAAAACAACTCCGATAATTATAGATATGATTATCATCAAATAAAAAGTTTTTTGAACGAAATAATATGAACTATTTTGCATATCGAAAAAAAGAAAAAAAATAGCTTAAAGATTTAAGCTATCTCAGAGTATAATAACCCTATAGCCCTTTGTGAGAAGAAAGCCAGATAAGGGGTTACTATAATGCCTAATATGGATAAATATGGGATTTGCCCATACAAGTAACCTAATACTGCCTGAATAACCAGAATAATGATTACAATCAACAATATGACTGCCAGCACTTTTCCAACACCAATTCTGGTGATGTCCCTGAATGCTTCAGGAATATTGATCGCTTCACCAAGCTCACCAGTATTTGCCAGTCTTGATTCACCCATTGCCTGCAGGAATGCGAATATGATGAATACAACAAGAGTCACAAGTGCTGAAACTGTAATTGAACCTGTCAAACTAGCAATTGCTGCATCGGACACTCCGGTGACAACAGTTGATGAGGAACCTGCCATTGCAGTTGCATTTGCATGACTTACAGCAGTTTTCTGGACAATATCCATAATTTGACCTGGAATGTTGGTAATGAATACCATAATCCATCCAACAATTGCAGGAATGATAAAGTAGACAATGCTTACAGCCAGCATTTTAAGGCCTGTGATGAAATCGTTTTTCAATTCCAAGCTTGGAGCAGATTCATCATGGTCGATTCCGGACTTTAAAACACCAACCTGATAACCGGTGATGATCAAAGCAACAATAATTCCAAGGATTAAGAAAATGAATGTTAAAACAAAGTAGAAACTTCCATCATTAATTCCAAGTAGTGCCGTTATGACTCCAAAAACAGCCAGTAGGGCTAAAACAAATGTTAAAACAATATAAATTGCAAGTTTTTCCAGATTTTGTGATGGGAATATGAATGCTTCTTTGATAATTTCCGTTATTTCCATTCTTTCACCTCCAAAATAGATTTATAAAAGTAAAACTATTTAAAGTTAAGTTTATTAATTAAAAAAAAATTAGGTTTCAAAAGAGGTTTCATCAGATTTTTCCATACGGCAAACCTAAAGACATGTGAAATAAAAAAAAAGAAAAAGTGAATAGAATTAAATCTATTCGTCTACGCCAAAGGATTTTTTAAGCAAGTCTGCGTTGACAAATCCTTCTTTATAGATTTTACCTGTGGTTAAATCATTGATTACCACTTCTGCAGGAGCAAACATTCCTTTGTCAATTTGGTAGAAGTCAAATCCTGCTTCTTTGAATACATCAAAGAACGGTTTGCCATATCCGTCAGCTGCAGAGGAAGGTAACTGAGCTGCAACATTTGCAATGTCATCCCCTTCTTCAGATTCAACATAGTAGTAAGTTCTTCCACCGAACAATACTGCATCATTGGTTTTACCCATAGCCTTAAGTCCGTCAGGGTCAACAGGCGCAATAGGAGCAATACCTGCAGCATGTTTTACTTTGGTTACGTCAAATTTAATGAATTCCAACATTTTGTAAGTTCCGTTTTCAACTACTCTTCCGGAAATTTGAATAGATCCAACGAGAGAAGAAGTAGGAGCTACAAGCAAGTAGACATCTTTAACATCAACATCACATTCATCAGCAATATATTGTGCAACATCCTCACCAGGCAATACATCAGCTTCCAAAGTCAAAATAGCCAAATCTGCATCCTTGTCTTCATAACCAATTTCTTCATAAGTTTCTGCCGGTTTTAAAGCAATAGCTCTTGCAGGTCCAGAACCTAATGCAAAGAAATCACCAACTGAAACAGACCAACCTGCTTTTTGAGAACCTAATGTTGAAATAGAAGGTGAGTCGGTTTTAATTTTTACTGAAGGAAGAGCGAATTTTTCAGACAAATCTCCAGGAATTGAAATTCCAACATCTGCAAGTCCACCAAGACAAACTTTAGTATAAAGTTCTCCTGCTTTAAAACTTCCGTCTACATTCACACCACAGTCAATAACAGTAGCACCATTATCTAAAGTTGCAACAGCGATGTTTAATTCATCTGCTTTTTCAATCATTACATCTACGGTTTTTTTAGCTTCTACGTTTACACTTACCATAGTTTAACCTCTTAAAATATTAACTTAAATTGAATTAAGTTATTAATTAAAAATTTATTGCTATTATTATTTAAAAGTGTCTAAATGAATTTTTAAAAATAAAAAAAGAAAAAGTTTTGCAGACGATTAACATCCGCATTAAATTATTTTTACGGGAGTTTTTGTTTTTTAACCGTTTTCACATCTTTAACGTCTGTCTGGTTCCTTTTAGTCGAACCCTCACTGTTATCGGCATTGACATCATCCAAAACAGAAACTTCATCGCTGGAATATTATAAGGTTTTATTAAGAGTATTTGTAATTAAAAATCCGCTTTCAACATTGCCCTTGTATGAAACAGAGTAAGATTTCAAATCATCCACCAGCTTAACCTGATATTTTGCACAGTCAATCGGTGTATTAAAAGTAGAATTCCATGAGTTGGAATCACTCAAATTTACGCTTTCAACAACCTCACCGTCACGCAAAAGATTTACAGTAAGCTGGACTGGTCTATATTGTGTCTGATTACTGTCATTCCAAAGTATCGTAACATTAACAGGATATGAATCTGCACTCTGAACATCGCATTTTTCACCGGCAGAAACAAAACCGATGATAGTTATTAAAAATAATACAATAAACAACACTGCAAATATCCTTCTGTTCATTAATTTGCCTCCATAATACTATTTATTGTCATAATATTTAAAATTACTTAAAATTTGCAAATTCAAAAAAAATCTAAAAATTATGGCTGAATGAAAACAATTAATAAATACCCGTATCATTTAAGATATTCAATCAAAACCTGCCATAGTGAACCTTGGATTCATCATATCTGAGTTTCACTTCACCTTCACTCTTAGGCCAGCCAACACAAATCACAGAAAAGGGAATGCAGTAATCTGGAATGTTTAGATATTCCTTCAATCTTAAAGTCCTGTCCTCAATAGGATGGAAACCTAACCATACTGCACCAAGCCCCTCATGAGTTGCCTGAAGCAATATGTTCTCATTGCAGGCTCCCAGATCCTGCTCAATCATGCCGATGACCTTTGCCTCATTCAAGTTGCCCAATGTAATTATCAGATGTGATGCACCTGCCGCAGGCTTTGCAAACTTATGCATTTTAGAAATTGCTTCTTTATCTTCCTTTTTAGAAACTACTATAAACTCCCATGGCTGTGAATTGCATGAGGAAGGTGCCTGCATTCCTGCCTTAAGGAGGTTTTCTATCAAATCATCTGGAACTCTCTCATCTTTGAACTTGCGAACACTGTGCCTTTTAAAAACAATACTCATCTAACCACCAAACATCTCTTCAATTTCCTGCCGGACATAGGGGTAGTCGTTTACATCACTGAGGATATTGACCTGATCGCTGTACATTATCCGGAAATCTTCAGTTGGAATCACATATTTCCCGTTCCTGATTACTGATACGACAATTGCATTTTTAGGAAATGGAATATCCTTGATTTTGAAATTTATGTAGTTGCAATCTAAAGGAACAACATACTCTGACAAGACATGCTTGGACGGCTTTTTGACAAATTCCCTGTTTTTGGTGAGAAGCAGCCTGTCATAGAGTGACTCATAAATCGGCTCGTTGCCGAGAAGTGTCGGAATTACATATGCTATCAGCGATACAATTATCATTGCCACCAGTGACTCTGTCGAACCGCTCATCTCAGCCAGAAGGACCACACCAGTAATTGGAGAGCGGACTGTAGCTGCAAAGAATCCTGCCATGGAAATGACGATAAACTTATAAATCAAGTCATGCTCCAGTCCGAATGCAGGAACAACAACAGTTCCGAATACCGCTCCTATATATGCGCCCAATACCAGAATTGGCAGGAATATACCCCCAGGAGCTCCTGATGAGAATGAAAACATTGAAAAGAGATATTTCAATACCAAAAGCAATACCAGTACGCCCAGAGACGGCATGGCTAAATCCAACATGTCCATCATGAAATGTCCGCCGTCACTTATTTCGGGAACGGTCAGGGCAACAACTCCAGATACCATAAACACAATTACGAACTTAAGCCATGAGGGAATTTTCAAGTTTGAAACAAATTCGCTTGATTTTATCATTCCAACATTGTAAACATAACCTAAAAGGCCAATCAATATCCCTAGAATAACCAGAATCCAATAGGACTCAAGTGGAATGTTGTAAATCGGAAATGACAATATGGTGGACTGGCCGAATATCATTTTTGATATGAAATCGGATACAATGGCAGATACCAGTGCAATGAATACGAGAGTCTTATCGAATCCGTGGTTTATCTCTTCAAAAACAAATATCACACCCGCCAGTGGTGCATTGAATGCCGCAGTAATACCTACAGCTGACCCCACAAGAATCAGCCTCAGCTCATCAGTCTTTGAGCCTTTGAAAAGGCGTGCAATACCCTTTCCGGCCATACCACCAATCTGAACTGAAGGGCCTTCAGGACCTAAAGACAGTCCGCCTAAAGCAGTCAGAACACCGGCTGTAATCTTGGAAAACAATACTTTTGCCCAATTGGCTTCCATATGCCCTTTTACTTCAGCATATATCTGAGGTATTCCGCTTCCGGCCGAATCCACTTCCCATTTTGTTAACCTATCTATTAAAAGACCCATAACGGCCAGGGCAATAAAAAACAGAATAATGTATAATACATTTCCATGTATCATACCCAAATAATCTCTTAAGATATGTTCCGATCCGTTGAGCAGGTATCTGTATAGACATACCATCAATCCTGCAAATATACCTACCATAACACCCTGAACGGTTAAACGGAAAATATATCTCGGATTTTCAACCACAGATTTCAATGTTTTTTCAAGAGATTTCATTACTAAATGATTTGTTCAAAATCATATAATAAATTATCTTGAAATATTCTATCCTATTGAAGATGATGATATGTTTCGGAATATGCAAGATGGACATGGCATAATAATGATTAAAGTATATCAAGATTAATAACTTAATGGTTATGAATATTTTTATAGAAATCATTAAATGCCAGTTTCCTCATTGCCGAATATTCATCTGATGTTAAAACTCCAATTTTATGTAAATTTTCAAGTTTTTTCAATATCTCCAACATTTCATCATTTTCCAAGACAGCCAAACAATTTTTTTTACATATTTTTGCCAAATCATCATTTGGATTTAATTCAATTACTTTTCCTCACACTTTAAAGATTCTACAAAATCATTTTTGGCAAAATAACATGTTGCTTTTATTTTCCAGGCATCAATATCGCTTGCATCATTGGAAATCATCTCATCACAGCAGCTTATTGCTTCATCAAAATCATTGCCTTCTGCAAGAGCAATTGCCTTTTCGAACAGTAAATCATTTTTAAGTTTGGTATTCTCTTCCATTAAGAAACAACTCCGAAATTAGATTATCCTCAGACTTTGAGAATACTATTAAAATGTCCCTATTCATATTTAAACCTTATGAAAAAAATGTGTTTATAATGTGTAAAAAGAATGCAGCACGAACAATATTATCCCAGTCATTTTGGATGGATGTGCTGTTATATTGATGGTGTTTTGGTTAAGCAATGGAATTTTTATGAAAGGGAAGTCCATGTTCTAGTTTGAACTTCTCCATGTGTTTCCGCATTTTGCGCATCTGATGAAATTTGTCGGGGCCTCATCGGCGGATCTTGTCTGCACCGTCCACCAGTAGCCCTTTGTTCCGCCACATTTATAGCATGTTATTGTTGTTGTAGGAAGTGCCACATCATTACTGTCTGTGACAATCACCTTCATTTCAGGTTTGGTTTCGCCTTCCATCATGTACTGTTCCTCAATATCTTCAGAACTTAATGACTTTTTATATCCGCATCTACATTCGACTTTACCGTTTTCGGGCATTAACATTGCACCACATTCAGGACAGAATTCCATATTATAAAACACCACTAAAAATCAATAACTATTAATTTAATCAATCAAGTAAATAAAATATTTGACTGAACTATCCTTTCCGATAGTCCAGGTAATTAACTATTAAAATTATTACACCGAAAAGTGTCAGGTAAAATTCCTTGTTCAGGACAATGTCCGAACCTGCACCGTTATATCCCAAAGTTGCCAAAGTGTGTGATCCTGAAATCACGTTAGGTCCGAAACAATGCGGCATCATCCAGACAAATATGAGTGAATAAACCGCAATATAAACTATTGCAAGAACAAACCTGGAATAATTGTTGGAAATGACCTCCGCATCCACCAGAAGGTTAATGCCGTATGCAGCAAACACATACATTCCACAGAAGGCTGAAATATATATCAAATCCCCCATTTTCAATGAGTCCAATCCGATATACAGCATCAGTGTGATTAGAATTGATGCAATTAACGCTAAAATTGTATATCTTAAAAAATCACCGATTCTCATCTATTCACCCATTAATCCAAGTTCTTGTCTATAGAGAATTATGTTGAATATTATCATAAGGATTGCAAAAACACTTAGATAGAACAGTGTGCTCAATATGAAATCGAACTGTGCGCCGTTGAAGACAAAAGTCAGCGCGTCTGCAGCATTGAATCCTGCATGTCCGAATATCAGAGGCATTATAACCATGAACAGGATATCAAATATAATTATGAATATCAGCAGATATATGAATCTCTGTGCATTGTTGTCAATTTCCCTTCCATCAATGAGTATTTCCATTCCATAAACAGTTAAAAAGTATAATCCAAACAGATTCCCAATGTATAATACTTCATTAAGGTTAAAAGTAGCTAAAAAATAGCATGCCACCCCTGCAATAATCAGAGCAGATGCAAAATTAAGTAGTATTGCCCTAATAAAATGTACTCTATCCATTAAATCACCAAATAATAAAATACAGAAAATCTGTTTTACAATAACATATTGGATTTAATAGTATATAAAAATTAATTAAAAAAAAAGTTTGAGTGTGAAAGGTTTAACCTTCCACCATAATCAGCTTACCCGTTGCGGGGTCCTTGTAAACTTTACCCATTTCAGTATAACCCTGACCTGAAGAGTTTGATGTGTCTGGAGTTTCATTTAACTGCTGGCCCTGGTCAACTTCAACAGTTTCCTTCTGCTGCATCTGGTCATGAATTGAAGTGGTTGGATCTATCATGGCCTGCATGTTCCAGCTTATGATAACAAAAACAAGAAATCCCACTGCAATTACAAGCATTGCATCCACAAGGTTCGATGTCCCAGCCATAGGATCTTCTTCAACTCTTCTTGACCTTCGTCTACTGCTTTTCCTTACCATAAAATCACTATCAACCCATATAATCTAAAACTGAATCAATTAAAGCATCCAAATCAGACAAGTAACGGTCATACCAGCTTGCCCTTATCTTTCCTATAACATAACACAAAGCACCGGAACCGATACCTACAATGGTTGTGTTGAAAGCAACTGTCAGGGAACTGGCCAGCGTATTGATATCACCAGCACCCAATGCGGCAAGTCCCGGACCCATAGGGATTAAAGTACCCATCAGACCAAGGGTCGGGCCGATACGAGTGATGATATCTGTTTTTTTTAGTTTTTCCATTGTCTTTTCTTCTTCGAATTCATATAATTTACGTGCCAATGCTTCCCTTGAAGTCTTTCCCAAACTCTGGGATGATGCGATTTCAGTCAAAACCTTCCTTTGGGATTTCGGAATTTTCGCATTTGAAATTATATTTTTCAACTCTTCAACAGAACCAGCAGCATTTATTTCATAAATTAAATCTCTGATGGTTCCAACAGGAACCTTGCGTCTTGAAGTATACTCCGCAATCAATCCACCCAGTGAAATGATGGAAATAATAACGATTACAAGCAGAATAATCAATACCGGAATTGTCAAACTTTGTGAAATTACATCAAGAGAACCTGTTAAAAACTCTCCGCCTGGAATATTTAAAGCCATATTTTTTCACCTAATTATTCTAAAATATTATCTCTCTTGTTCATAACGACGCCCCCAAGGATTAAAATAGCAAAAGCGACAATTATCATAAGGACATCTTGAGGAGAACCAATAGTGATAGGGCTTGAAGTTTTTGATAAAACCCCTGCGATGTTTGGTATTACAATTGCTGAAAGCAGGAAGTAGGCACCCAAAAGCAACATGAAATTGCCCAAAATAACCGGATAAGGCTTTTTAATAGACTTCACAATGGCATTTGATGCAAAATAAGTTACAATCATGACGCCCACCAAAGCGGCGGCCGCATACCAACTAAGATCTAGTGAAGTAACGCCTATGGTTGGAGCCACTATCAGAACGCTTGCAATAATTGAACCGAAACAGCATGGACAAGGAGCTATAATAGCCAGAGAGGTTGCAGTGGATGTATTCTTATCATGTATTTTCCACTCCCTAATAGTAAACAAACCTGCAATAATCATGATTGAAGCCATTATAATATAAAAAATCGTATTATAACTGTAAATGGCCTGAACCAATTGATCAGCATATAATGAAGCGATGGCAGATATAAGAACCACACCTCCACCATACAGTATGCAGATTAATGCAAATAATTTCTTTGGCAAATTGGCCAAACCTGACGCCAGCCCTATTTTTATACCAAAAACAATGACCGATGCAAAAATACCAACTTGCCACAAAACACTCATCATATCCATATTAAATTCCCCATATCAAATTAAATTTATTCATTACCAATTAAATATTACTCAATTATATTATATATATTATTATTGAATATCGATGTGTATAAAATTAACATCAATATAATATTTACATTACACAAATAAAAGATTTTTGATTAAAGAACAATGCAACTTGATATTGGATTAAAAGCTGATTGAGTAACATTTCCAATCAGAAAAGACATCGCGGTAATCAAATCTAAAAAAAAGAAAAAAATATTTCACAAAATTGTGAAATATAAAATTTTAACGTTTTGAATAACTAGCACCGAATATGACACATATAATTAAAATTGCGACTATATTATATAGTATATTGTAAGGGCTCCCGCCGCCTGCAGGCTTCTCGACTTTTTTAGGCTCTAACTTTTTAACATCGGACAAATTCGGACTGCTGGCATTAGTCTGGTTTGTGATGTTAGTATTATTGGCCATGTTATTACCCATCAAAGACAATCCGCATACATCATAGGGATAAACATATTGAGGATAGTGAGTATGATGTTTTGGAGCCGGAGCAGGATGTTTTCCATACAGACCCAAATCATAGGCAATGGCATCGCCCTGCCTTTTAACTTCACCAGATTCAATCAGTTTTCCGCTTTCAGATACATATTTCAAGCCGTAAGATACTATATTGTCACTGTCTGCGCTACTTACCCATAAGAAATAGAATACTAAATCCTTCCACAATGGAGTGTTTATAGATATTAAATTCTTACATATTTCATAGCCGAATACGTCAATAATGCCTTCAATAGCATCATAGGTATCCAACCCATTGACTTTAACATGCCCTGCAGAGGTTAAAACGTAAAAATTTTGATAATACTTATCAACATCAATACCCTGTGATTTAAAGTAATCTAAAGCCTTTTTACCAGCGTCCACACCAATCTGCCTAATATCGTTTGGTGTTAACTCACCGGCAGCATTAAACGTTTCATTCATCACAGATTCATCAGGATTTAAATTATTCTCTACCATTTCTTTTATATCAGTTTGATCATAACTCATTACGGTAATCATTCTAGATTGAAAAGTGTTATCCTCCAAATTATATCCAATCATTTTATTATCATTTGAATCAACACCAAAGTACGCACTTTTATCTGGAGCATACCAAATAAACGCATTATCATCAGAGTCTCCTGAAACACCAATAATATACTTTCCAGTATTGTCGAGAGGTAAATCAGTATCATCATTTAGATTATATTCCAATAAGGTTTGAACCATGCTGTGTTCAAGTGTAAGAGCCGCAAAATCATGATATACACTTTTACCAGAAGACAAGACACATTCTGATAATCCATTGGACAAGGACTTAACACTAGATGGAGCACCGTCATCAGACAGAAACTTCTCTAATTTCATCCAAAGACCAACAGAATCTTGTGGACCCACGTTATTAGAATATATAGGAGTTATATCACCAGTTTTATAGAACACCATAGTGAGAAATTCTCCTTTCTTAATAAAGAATGCGATATTTATTAAACCTGATTCCATTGAAGATAATTTAATAAGATTACCTTTTCTATAAGTTACATATCCATTAGAAGCATCATTGATTCCATTCAACACATTTTCTACAGCTACATTATCAATTTCGTTTTCTCCAACTTCCGCAATGACCAGAATCCCATCCGCAGATTCGAAACGGGATATCTCATTAGCAGAAACTGTTATTTCATGCCCAAATTTGTAATAATCATCACTTAAATCACTTTCAATCTCCATAGATGCAACATCTACAGGAATTGAAATATTATTTTCACCGTTATCAAATAATTCAACATCAGAAACGAAAACTACGCCTTCAACACCCGCACCATTGCTGGAAAGTAAAAAATCAGCACCAATAAGGGAATCTAAAGCTCTATTTTCAATTTCAACCACATTTTTACTATTTAAATAAATCGGAATATCCTCCTCAATATCATCACACGATGATTTGATATCATTCAAATCAGAAGATTTGAAATTGCTAACTGATACATATTCATCATTCGTGACTTCTATTTGAGTATTTTCATGATTTAAGGACAAATCAACATCGGATGCAGTTATTTCATCACTCGCAGATACAACTCCAAGCAAACTTAGTGTTAAAATCAATAAAGTAACCATAACAACACCGTGTTTGATCATGAATTACTCCTAATTTTCTGTATAATTAATTGCGCAATTATACATACATCAAACTAGTAACACCTATTCCGCACATAAATGCAAAACAGCATTACCGGTTTAATATTTCTAATTTATTTTTAAAAAAATTTACTATAATTCAGCAGAAATTCGACTATAAAATTTTTAAAGTCAAAAAACAATATATAATTATTAAAAAAAAATAATGAGGCAAAACATGTTTTGGAACGAAAAGATTGAAACAATGCCAAGAGAGGAACTTGAAGAGTTGCAACTGAAAAAACTTCAAGCAACCGTTAAAAGAGCATTCGATAAGATACCCTACTATAACAAAAAATATAGTGCAGCTGAAGTTTATCCCGAAGACATAGAAACCTTAAAGGACATAGAAAAACTTCCGTTCATTACAAAAGACGACTTAAGAGAAAGCTATCCCTTTGGTCTTTTTGCAGTTGATATCAAAGACATAAAAGAGCTGCACTCATCATCAGGTACAACAGGAAAACCGGTTGTTTCAGGTTATACCGAAAAAGACCTTGATACTTGGGCTGAAACAATAGCCCGTGGATTGACCATGATGGGCATAGGGGAAAATGACATTATCCAGAATACACATGGATACGGAATGTTTACAGGAGGATTTGGAGTTCACTACGGGTCACACAAAGTCGGCGCTGCAATCATCCCAATTTCCACCGGACAGACCCGAAGGCAAATTGAAATCATGAGCGATTTCGGTACAACATGCCTAATCTTTACCCCTTCATACGGAATTCACATTGGTGAGGTTGCCCTTGATGATGGAATCGATCCTAAAAAACTTGGAATAAAAGCAATCGGATTTGGAGCGGAAGGCTGGACTGAAGAGATAAGGCAAAGGGTAGAAGAGCTTTTCGGTGCCAAAGCATACAACATATATGGATTGACCGAGTTAACCGGTCCTGGCGTAGGAATGGAATGCAGCCAGCAGAATGGGCTGCACATAGCTGAAGACATTTACTATCCCGAAATAATAGACCCTAACACCCGGAAAGTTTTAGGGGAAAACCAACCTGGAGAACTTGTTTTGACAAACCTTCAAAGAGAAGGAATGCCTGTGATAAGATTCAGAACAAAGGATTTGACCAAAATCACTTATGAAAAATGCGGATGCGGAAGAACACATGCAAGAATGAGCAGAATTACAGGCAGGTCCGACGATATGCTCAAAGTTAAAGGAGTAGCTATTTTCCCATCACAGATAGAAAAAGCACTGCTTAAGGTTGGTGATGTAGAGCCTCATTATATGATTATAGTTACAAGACCTGGAACTTTGGATGAAATCGAAATCAAAGTGGAAGCATCAAAGGACCTCTTCTTTGACGGCGTTAAAGAAATGATGACAATACAGGAAAAAATCGGCAAATCCGTGGAAAATGAAACAGGCATCAGAGCAAAAATAACTCTTGTTGAGCCAAAAACCCTTCCAAGATTTGAAGGAAAAGCAAAAAGAGTAATAGACAAAAGAAATTTACATTAGGTGATGACATGAAAATCAAACAGTTATCAATATTTTTACAGAACAGAATGGGAAGCCTTTCAAAACCTCTTGAAGTACTCAGCAATGCCAACGTCAACATAAGAGCAATGTGCATGGCAGACACTTCTGAATTCGGTATTTTAAGACTTGTTGTTGACAATCCTGAAAAGGGAAAAGAGGCACTTGAAGAAAGCGGCTTTCTTGTGAAAATCACAGAAATCATTGGTGTTGAAATGAACGACACTCCAGGAGGTCTTACAAACGTCCTGAATATCATTAAAGATAATGAAATTGATTTGGAATATCTTTACGCTTTCACTCATGAAAAAGAAGGAAAAGCAATTTTATTACTCCATTCAGATGACATAGACAGATTAATATCTGTTCTAAAAGACAGCGACATAACAGTTGTCCAGTCTAATGAAGTCTACAATTTATAATGGAAAAAACCAGCCCAATTCAGTTAACATAAAGGGTGATTGCAGGTGGAATTAATAGTTGAGGAAACAATAAGGCTTATCATAGAAATAGCCATTTTCTTAGTTTTGATGGTAATTTTCAAGTATTTTTATTCCAAACTTAAGAATAATCATTCAAGGATATTGAATCCCTCAGAATATTTCCCCGAAGAGGAACTCCAATCATTGAAACAAATATTTTACCTAATCATGATGGGATTCTTCTTTGTAATCATTTTATATACCCTGGTTTTTGTTAATGGGGATTTATATACTTTTCAATAATTGATATTATTATTTCATTATACCTTGCAGTAAACCTGGATAAAAGTTCACTGAAAAATAAGCTTTTACTTATTTTAATAATCCCGTACGGTTCTCTAACCTTTCTGCTGTTTGGATATACACTTATAGGCATATTGGATTTAATACATATTCCTGTATACATTTACTTTATAAAACTATACTACGACAAATTCAAAGAATACACCGAGTCAAACAGTTTAGGAATAACTATACTTTTATTATTCACAATAATTTTTATCAGTTTCTTCATCACACAATTTACTGAAGGCGTTAATCCCCTTGATTCACTTGTCATGGTTTCAAACGCATTTACAAGTAACGGATATGCTATTTTAGGTAACAGTACTGTTGGAAAGATTAATTCAATAATCCTAGTATGGGGAGGTTATTTATTATCCGGAGTAGGTACCGCAACCCTGGCTTCCGCAATCCTGATAAGACACTTCAACAGCCGATTCGAAAAACTAGAAAAAATGATTGAAGAGAACAATAAGAAAGATTAAAAAAAAGGTTGGGAAAATAATTAGAATCAAATCTAAATTATTTTCATGGCTTCAAGCATGGATTGTAAACCTAAAATAATAATGGCCAATCCACCGATGATTTCGATGTAATCCGCATATTTTATAGCGACTTTTGTACCGTATGTACCAAGCAAAAGCCAGATTATGACTAAAATAACACTTAAAGTACACAATACGAACGGATCAACACGTGCCACAGCACCCTGAGATGCCAAAATCAGGTTTTCGATGTTTCCGAAAACAAGTAAACCTGTGAATGGAGCATAATCTTTTAAGTTAACCATGATTATGCACTTCCTTTAGATTTCATATGTTTAACCGCTTCGTAAATAGCTTGAATACCTAATATGAATATTGCAAGACCACCAATGAAATTGATAGCATCTGCATACTGTATCGCCAAATCTGTAAGGACGGTTCCCAAAACAAACCAAATAATTACAATAAGTATACTTAAACCACCCAATACCTTCGGATCTACACCATTAACAACACCCTGTGAAGATAAAATTAGGTTTTCAATATTTCCAAAAACTAATAATCCCAAAAAGGGCAAATACTGTTCTAACATAATTTTTTCACCTAAATTAATATTAGTTAAAAATAATATTTAAATATTGCATAACTATTATAAAATTCAGCAAAAAAGATAGGTTTGTTACTAAATTATGATAATGAAAAAACAAAATATTTGATTCTCTTAAAAAAAAAATTGAGTAAAACACTACCATCATTTATGATTATTAGTTTCCTCTTAAATATGGTATGTTTTACCTAAATCATGAAAATAACAGCAATATTATTCATTTTTCAATAGTGTATCCGTGGTTTTGGGCTTTTGTAACAAAGACAGTTCCCTTATCGCCAATTATTTCCTTGGTTTTTTCCACGATGAAATCATTTGACTCATCAAAGAAAGTATAAAGAACCGGTCCGAATGAACTGATGCCCACACCATATGCTCCTGCATCTTCAATGGCATTCATGGTCGGCAGGTAACTTGCATCAAGTGAGTGTTCAAGCTTGTTGAAACCAACCTTTTGAAGTTCACTTACAGCCCATCCAAAGTTTTTAATGTCCTTTTCAAGCATGAACGGAACAAGATTCATTAAAATCAGGTGAGATACCTGCTCAACTTCCTCTTTAGGAATAGGACAATATGTCTGGAAAACATCAACTTCATCGTCTCCTTCCATATGAGTTTCAATCTCAGGAATTGCGATTAAAATGTTCCATTCTTCGGGAAAATCATATCTTGCAATCAATGTTGCAGGCTTTGCCTTTGATGCTCCTGACGGTAAAAACAAAGGCTTTTCTTCTTTGCTGTGACCTCCATCGAGGATAAATCCACCTAAATCATGAGTGTATGTTCCAATTCCGGAAGTTCCTCCTCTGCCAACAATAGTACTCAATTCACGGCTTTCAATTTCAATTCCCATTGTTTCAGTAATCAAGTGGGCTGTTGAAACGGCAATTTGTGTTCCGCTTCCAAAACCGGAATGAGGCGGATAAGTCTGATGTACAATAAATTTAAAACCTGAATCAATATTGAAATGATCAATGGTTTTTTGAGCCGCATCCGGAATTTTTTCCCTGCATTCCAGAATAGCTTCTTCATCATCCACAGTATCCAAGAATTCTATTTCGATTCCGCTTTCTATCTGTTCAACTTCCAATACGAATTGGGGGTCTGCCAGTGCAAGACCGATTCCACCATCGACTCTTCTATATGACCCGTTTAAATCAATAAGGGACATATGTATTCTTGAAGGTGCTCTGATAATCATATTTTCACTTCCTTAAAATAATACTAATTTATTTTTGTATTTCTAATATATATAACACTTTTCATATATTATCAATTGAACTTTAGGCATTTCAAGGAAAACCCCTTGTCTTTCCTTTTTTACTCTTTTTTTAACTCATCTATTTTTTTATTCAATTTTTCCATTTCACATGTCAAATCTTTAAGTTTTGAGTCAAGGTCATCATGATTGTCCTTGTTGATTCTTGTTACGTAAATCGAAGAGATTACAGCAGTAATTGTTGAAAAAATCAAAATTCCACCAACCATAGCAATCATTCCGATTATGCGTCCTGTGGTTGTTGCCGGAACGATATCACCATACCCAGTACCGGTCATGGAAACGACAATATACCAGATGGCAGTATGTATATCCGGAATATTCGTATCAACTACCGTGATTAAGACAGTCATGGCAATAATGAAAATAACAGCTATTACCAGTATCTTATCCAGGTATGTCCTCTTTAAAAAATTCTCAACAGAATCCTCATCATCCTTTGAAAGAATATATATTTTAATCAGGTGAAAAAGTTTGATTAACCTTAAGGCTCTTAAAAAAGCAAAATCTACTGGCAGCATTCCCAACATGCTCAATAAATTATCCTCAACATACTGTTTTTTATCCTCAGAGTGAAGATAACGGTAAATAAACTCCACCCAAAAAACAAGACATAAAATTAAATCAAAAATGATGACATTAAATCTGAAAGTCTGAGAAACAGGATAGAATGTAATATAACACAACAACAAAATATCCAGCAAAGTAGCAAAAATCAAAAATAAATAACAAGCTTGTTCGGACTTTTTCATAGATAATAATATGAATTAACGAATATTTAAATTATCCACAGCATTGACCAACTCTGAAGCCAAATCACATGTGGTTGAAAATGCCTCATATGAATAGCACTCATAAACCAAAGTTGGAATTCCTGCATTGGCAGTAGGCTCTGTTATAAATGGAGGACTTGATCTGAATTCCGGTGCATAATAAACAATTCCATCAATCGAATCTATAATTTTCTTCATATATCCTGAGGATGCCTCATCAAAACCCGGAGCAAATACGAAATTAGTAATCTGATAATCACCCGGTCCACGGGAGCCTCTGTTGGAGTGGATGTCTAAAAACAAATCATAACCGTTTTCAATAATCTCATCAGCAACAAATTCCTGTGCCAACAGCTGACCTTCGTTTCTTCCTTCGGATTCTGTATTCTTATCTGAAACGTCTATATTATACAGATAATAGCAATACTTCAAATCTGTTTTGCCTGTCAAAATTTCGAATAACGCTCTGTGCGATTTGCTTTCAAGAGGATGCATTCCAATTAAATATGCTATCCTAACCTCTGATTCGATATTGCCAAAAGGACCATGAACATGAACACTTCCCAAATCATTTTCACCAATCAGTCTGGATTCGTAACATGTTGAGTCAACTTGAGCTTCGCTTGTGGGACCTTCCGGATACTTCATTAAAACACCTGAAAAAAATAAGTAAAGACTAGAATGAAATCTAGTCATTGGATGGTGCACGTGCACCTAATTCTTTGTTTAATTCATAAATTAATCTGTTATCGCCATCAGCCAATTTAGCTTTGGCAACCAATTCCATTGCATTTTCTTCTTCTTCGACTTGCTCTTCAACAAACCATTGCAGGAAGTTGTTGGTTGCATGGTCTTTTTCTTCAATAGCCAAGTTGACTAAATCATCAATTAAAGCGGAAACCTTTTTTTCATGTTCTAAAACATGTTCAAATGCAGCGAGTGGGGAATCCCATTCAGTTTGAGGTCCTTCAATTTCAGTTAAAGTTACTGAAGCTCCTCTTCTGATAATGTAATCATAGAATTTCATTCCATGTTCTAATTCTTCAGCTGCCTGTACTCTCATCCAGTTAGCAAATCCGTCTAAATCTTCATCTTCAAAGTAAGCTGCCATGGATAAGTATAAATATCCTGAGTAGACCTCAGCATTTAATTGTCCGTTTAAAGCTTTTTCCATATTTTCTGATACCATCATATCACCATTTTAAACTTTCCCAACCTACAGAAATTGGGAATTCTTATTTCACGGGCCATATACTTCAAAGAGTATAGATTACCGTGCTATCCCCCTCATAAGAAGGTTCAGGCAATTTACAAGATTAATGTTATGCTTTTTTATCATTGAAAAAAAAAGTTTTATTAAACTTTGCCATTGTCATTTATATTTTATGTATTGTTACTATTTAAAGTTCATCAGTGCATATCCGAAACGTGACTGCCAATATGCATTCACCATGACCCATTGAAGTCTGAGCATTATTTCATTAATCGGAGAAGTTAAAATTTAATTCCATGCCATGTGCTTTTTTAAGTGCCTTTTAAGCTTGTCAGCATCACCGATGAATTTTACAATATCATTATCGTTATTGAATGTTAAAACATCATAATATTGCATTAATTCAAGAAAATTGACTTTATCTTGTCATTAGATTAGTTTTCAGACGCTCCTGCGCTTTTTTCTTATACAACTAAAACCAACTTTTTAATAACAAAAAAAAAGGTGGTAATATGGTAGAAGAAATTACTATAAAATTATTCAAAGACAAAGGAATAAGGGCGAAATGGGACTCTGAAATAGGGGATTACTATTATTCAATTATTGACATAATAGAAGTTTTAACTGAAAGCAAAGGCCCTAATGCATATTGGAGAAAATTAAAACAAAGATTAAAAGATGAAGGAAATGAAACCGTGACAAATTGTCACGCTTTGAAAATGCCTGCTAAAGACGGGAAAATGCGTTTAACTGACGTTGCAAATACTAAAGAATTATTAAGACTCATACAATCAATTCCCTCCCCAAAAGCAGAACCCTTAAAGTTATGGCTAGCTGAAGTGGGTAATGAGCGTATTGCTGAGATATCAGATCCGGAAATTGCAATTTCCAGAGCAATCGAAACATACAGAAAAAAAGGTTACAGTGAAGAATGGATTAGCCAAAGGATGAGGTCAATTGAAACCCGAAAAGATCTGACTGCAGAATGGAACCGATCAGGTGTTAAAAAACCGTCAGAATATGCAATTCTAACAGATGAAATTTCCGAAGCATGGTCCGGCATGACAACACGCAAATATAAGGATTTCAAAGGCCTTAAAAAAGAAAGTTTAAGAGACAACATGACAAATATGGAGCTGATACTGAACATGCTGGCTGAAGGCACAACTACAGAAATCAGCAAAACTGAAAATCCTGAAGGTTTTGATGAAAGCAGGATAATTGCCCATGAAGGCGGAGAATTTGCAGGAGAATATCGCCAAAAGCTTGAAAAAAGAATAGGCAGAAAATTGATAAGCAAGAACACCTCTAAAAATCCGAAATCACTTAATGATTCTGGACAATAATCCTTAAATGATTACACATGAGAATTAACATTTGAATTAAATGAACCTTCAGACAAAAGCATTAGATAAAACACAGATAAGCTTAATTAAAAATAGACAATAAATAATTCAATATGATTGAAAAGTCAATATATGAAAACTACAGAATCGATTTTAGTGATGATATTACACCAACAACAGGAGATTGCCTGTTCATTTTCAATGAAAATAGAGAGTTATACTTAGATTCAAACAAACAGCTGCCGGATAGTCTGGAAAATTTTGATGTGAATTTCTGCCTATACATCGGAGAGTATAATGATAAAAAAACCTTTGTCGCAAATATAAAAAGTGACGAAGAATTCTTTAATCTAAAGGAAGTTTACGATTTGGACCATGACCTATACCTGATGGCAACAAAAGCAGTTCTTGTCAACGATTGGTATATATCACACAGGTTTTGTGGAAGATGCGGAACACCGACCCTATTAGATGAAAAGGACATGATGTTAAAGTGCCCTAACTGCGGTCAAAACCATTATCCCCGCATCGCCCCTGCAATTATTGTGGCTATCCGAAATGGTGACAAATTGCTTATGGCAAAACATAGCTATCATGACAATATAAGATACGCGTTAATAGCCGGATTTGTTGAACCCGGTGAAAGCATTGAAGATGCCGTTCACCGCGAGGTTTTAGAGGAAGTCGGAATTAAAATAAAAAATCTGAAGTATCAGCGAAGCCAGTCATGGCCGTTTCCAAACTCCCTGATGCTTGGATTCACTGCTGAGTATGAATCAGGACAAATCAAAGTGGACGGCGATGAAATAGTAAAGGCTGCCTGGTTTAAAAAGGATGAAATAATAAGATATGGAACAGACATCAGCATATCCGACTGGCTGATTCAGCAGTTTATTGATTCAATCGGCAATCATTAAATCAGTTTGAACCATCATAAATATCATCAGGCTCATTGTCTTTCATGGTGGAATTGTCTGATTCATAATCCTTTAGCTTGTTTATCCATATTGCTCCGCCATGGAGATCAGCAGTGTTTTCAGAAAGAATGGATTCGGAAATATCCAGCGCACTCCTGTCATTGTATACTGCCCCACCATTTTCCGCTGAGTTATCGGCAATCCTTGACTGTGAAATTGTCATCTCACAATCGAAATTATTTATGGCACCGCCATTACGTTTTGCAAGATTAGATTCAAATGAAGATTCTTTAAAGCTCAAATCACCTTTATAATTGAGAATAGCTCCACCGTCCCGATTGGCAGTGTTGCCTTTAAATGTGGATTTGGTTACGGACAATTCGCCGCATGCATGTATTGCCCCACCATCCTCAAAAGCCAAATTGGAATCAAATTCAGTATCGACTATATCGATTTCGCAATTTTCGTTTAATATTGCTCCACCATTTTCTGCTGAGTTTTCCTTGAGCATGGATTTTGTTATGGTCAACTCTCCCCCATCATTATTGAACAATGCTCCGCCTTTATTAGCCTTGTTCTGCCAGAGCGTAGACTCTTTAATGACCAGTTCACCATCATCATTGAATATGGCTCCTCCTTCATTTGCCCTATTGGAATTGAATGTGGATTCTATACAATCTAACCTGCCCCAGTTGTTTACCGCTCCGCCGTGGTCTTCTGTTCTGTTTTGTGAGAATATGGATTTTTCAATGGTCAGCTCACCTTCATCATTGTGAACTGCCCCTCCGTCTTCACCTGAAAAGCTGCCTGTTACAGTGGATTCTATGATGGTCAATTCACCCTCTTCAATGTAAACTGCCCCACCCCTTTCGTTATTAAAGCCGTTTTTCAATGTGATGTTGCAGATTGTAATATTTGAAGCCGTGCAATTGAAAATCCTTGTCTTTTTGCATGCATCGATATAATGGCCATTTCCATCAATGACCAAATCATCGACATCAAGACTGATGCCCTCGTAATAGCTATATTCCTCCATACCTTCCAGAACAATGTCACAATCCAAAATAATTTCTTCTGCATCACTGTGAACCAAATCGTCCAAATATTTGAAATTTTGTGGAGAACTCATTAATGCCACCTCAACATCCAATATTAAAATTGATTTTTAATTATGTTTAATGCGGTTATTCCCGCCTTAAGTCTTGCCAAGCCTTCCTTCAGCAGTTTCGGAGGACATGCAATGTTCATCCTCAGAAAATTATCTCCATTTTCTCCGAAATCGATTCCTGCAGATAAAAACAAGCCCTGATTGGTTCTTAAAAATTCGCTTAAAACCTTTGAAGGGACTTTTAAAGCTGAACAGTCCAGCCACAACAAATATGTTGCATCACATTCAACCAGTTTAACAATTGGAAGCTCTTCTGCCAAATAATCATTAACTGTCAGTTTATTTTCATAAATTACCTCTTTCAGCTCTTCCAACCATTCTTCAGATTCGTTATATGCCGCAATTACTGCAGATGTTGCAAACACATTGCATGAATCCGAATTATCAACATGCATCTGATTCTTAATCCTGTCCAGCAACTCACTGTTTTTGGTGTGGACAATGGAGCTTTGAAAACCGGCAATGTTAAATGACTTTGAAGGTGACAGACATGTAATCACGTCATCCAGATATTGAAATGGATTGTACTTTACACCCGGATCTGTCAAATCACAGTGAATTTCATCAGATATCAAAATCACATCATGCTTTTTACACAGCTTTCCGATGCGATTCAAATCGTTTTTGGACCATATTTTTCCAATTGGATTGTGTGGATTGCAGAGTATCATCATTTTGGATTCAGACAACTTTTCATCCAGATCATCAAAATCAATTCTGTATTCACCATTCTCATAAATAAGTTGATTTTCCAACACCTTACGGTCATTATCTTCAATAACATAGAAAAATACATGATAAACCGGCGTTTGAATCAAAATATTGTCACCGACATCCGTCAAGCACCTTATCATTGAGGATATTGACTGCATTACTCCAATGGAATAAGCCATATCATCATGTGACATTTTAAAGTCATATCTTCGGTCCCACCAACCGATATAAGCGTCAAACAGGTTGTCCGGAACAACAGTATATCCGTAAACCGGATGGGCGGCTCTTCTTAAAATGGCCTTTTCGATAGCTGGAGCTACCTTAAAGTCCATATCAGCCACCCACATAGGAACATCATCCCCAAATAAATCCCATTTAAGAGAATTGGTTCCCTTACGCTTGATTACGCTTTCAAAGTCAAATTCAGTATTTTTCATAATGAATCCTGCTTTCATCAAACTTGTCCATGAACTTGTTTTCCCATCCTTCAGCAGGATATCCTATGGTAATAACACAATAAGGTTTCATGTCACTTATGTCATCGATTCCGATGATTTCACCTATTTTGGCCATTCTCTCCTCTTCAGGAGCAACACCATTCCAAAGACCGCCCAAACCAAGATTGACCGCTTCAAGCAACATGTTTTCAGCTGCAGCTCCCATATCCTGTTGCCATACAGTCTTGTAAAATGCCCTTTCTATGTTTGCAACCAATACGATAGCTACAGGAGCGTTTGTAACCCTAGGTTTAATTTCACCGATTTTGGCCAGTGCTTCCCTATTTCTAATTACAACAAACTCCCATGGCTCTGCACCAAGTCTTGACCCGGGTGCCTGCATGCCTGCCTTTAGGATTTTCATGATATCTTCTTCGCTAACCTCTCGGTCACCATATTCTCGAATACTTCTTCTTGTCTTAATAATTTCATCGAATTCTACCATAATAATTAATAATAGATTAATAAATATATATAATTAAGGTTAAATGGAGGTGAAGAAATGTTTATGAATAGAACTGCCGGAATATTATCAATTATAGTAGGTTTGATATTCATGATATTCCCAATGTTTTCATCTGAGTTTATTTCAATAATTGTCGGTTTAAGCCTGTTATTCTTTGGAATTTCTTCAGTGTTTATGGGTTGGAATATGAGAAAGGATCTTGACGGATTTTCAACTGCATTCATTATTATTGGAATTATAGCAATAATATTTGGATTCCTATTCATATTCTACATTGATGCATTATCATTCCTCGTAGGATTGCAATTCTATATTGTCGGATTTATAATGATCGTATTCGGAATTGCAGGATTGATATCAAAAAACAAAACTTTGTCAACTTTTGCATCAATACTTGTTTTGCTGATGGGTATTCTTGCAATAGTACTTGCGGTATTTTCAATGGCACAACCTATATATATCGCAATAATTCTTGGAATAGTTCTAATTATTGAAGGAATCAACTTAATCCTGTTCGGCTAAGTTCATCCTTTACTTTTTTTTCTTTTTTTTAAAAGACTTGATTAATCATCGAAAAAAATAGAACATTAATGTATCACCATCTAGAAAAAGAGCCTCAAAATATGATTAATCAAGCCGGGATTTTTTCAAATCCAGTTTAAAGTTTGTTTTAAAAACAGATAAAATTATTTAAAGTGTGAAAGTGTGCTTTTGCACACTTCCAAAACATTTAAATTATTCGAAAAGAGAGGAGGCATTTTCATCAAATGAAATATCATGCTTTGAGCAGTACTCCCCAATTTGATTTAATATTTCTTTAATATCCTCTTTGGAATATTCGTTTTTGAAATAATATATTACCGGTACGGCATTGGTGTATACTTCAATGACCATTACCTGTGAATCATACACGTGAACTGTCAAAGTGTTATAAATTTGAACAGTTCTTATGATGTCGCTTTGTGCTTTTTGGGGGGATGTTTCATTGCCTAATGACTTGATTTCGGAATGTTCATATTCCTGTTTTAATTTTGATAAAACATCTTCATCGGTTAAAACATCCTTTTGGGGTTCCATTTCACTTAATTTTTCTCTAAACAATTTTGCATTATGCAATTTTTCCTGAACTTCAGCCAACTCCTTTTCAAGCTCCTTTTCATCCTCAATTAAAGAGTTGATGAACGCTTCAGAGCTGTTGTTGAAGTTTTCATACATTTCCAACACGTCTCTTGGAGAGAGTATTGAATGATTTTTGAAAAATTCCTTTGTATGCGGTTTTACACGAATGCTTAACGGTTTTAGATTTTCCTTTCTTGACTTGGATGCATTGTCAAAAAGTTCTTCTCTAAAATCATTTCCCATTTTGTACAGGGAATGCATTTTGGATGTAAACATCTCCTCAAATTCTTCACGGGTCATATCATCCGGGAAATTTAATTGAAAATCGCCCGGCGTGTATGATCCTCCGAATCTCTCATTTCCGAATACAAATTTTTTATGATGGTTTTTATTTTTTTCGGTATCCATATAATCACATCAAATGTGTATTACAAAATTGTTTTTTGTATACAACCTAATATGTGATAAAAGTAGTATATAAATGTTTGTATTCATTTTTGAAAAATGTATACATTAAAAAATATGTGGATCATTTGCTCAGTTCAGCGCCAATCTCAAAAGCCCTTTCAATGTCTTTTGGATACTGGAGAACCAGTTGCCTTTCCTTAAGTTCCTGTGAAAAACCACCCATGTTGTATTTGGAGTAATCATGAACCTGCAGAGTGTCGCATACAGGATATGATACTACCTCCCCATTCAGATATGAAAACAGAAACTCGACACTGGATAAGCTGTCCTTCATTGACTGTTCATAGAACTCCCTCGGCGCATTCATGGTGTAAAATATTCCTACATTAACCTTGCCCCTGAAATAGCTGGACCCATCATCATATGACATTATGCAGAATATCAGCCTCTCAATCAACGCTCTAAATTCGCTTGTAGGCTCTCCAAAATAAATCGGTGAGCCAATCAGCAATGTATCGGCTTGAAAAATTTTCTCAATCACTTCTGTCAAATCATCCTTCCAGTAGCATTTGCCTTTTGTCTTATCCTTCTGTTTGCAGATGAGACAACTTCTACAACCTTTAAAAACCAGATCAGATAAATTAAAAAATTCCGTTTCAGCGCCAACTGATTCAGCACCCTTTTGAGCTGCCTGCATAACTTCTGCAGTGTTCCACTTTTTTCTGGGACTTGCATTAATGACAATTGTTTTCATGTTAATATGTTGGCAGTCATATAACTTATAGTTCACACCGTCTGACAAATTTTAATAACATAAATATTACAAATATATATACACGGAGGAAAAAAGAATATGAAAATACCATCAAATATAAAAGAAATCAGCCTTGGAAACTGGATGCTAATCGGAATGATTTTAGGATTTATAGTAGGTTTGATTTTAAATTTTTATGTCTCAGATCCATTTATTAAAGATACTATCCTTGCAAACAACATTTTTTATCTGGGAGGAAATGTATTCATTAAACTGATGAAAATGCTGGTTGTACCACTTGTTTTCTTTTCAATAGTTGTTGGGGTAGCTTCCATATCAGACATTAAAAAGATTGGTACGATTGGAGGGCGAACAATCGCCATTTACCTTATGACAACCGTATTGGCAGTGACAATTTCACTTATAATAGCAAGTGTGATTCAGCCGGGTGCAGGTTTAAATATGGCTGCTTCTCAGACAAGTATTGCATCAAATACGACAATAACCGAAACAATTTTGGATATGATTCCAGATAATCCGTTTTACGCCCTTGCAAACGGTGATATGTTGCCAGTCATTATTTTTGGAGTGCTTGTCGGCATAATATTGGCAAAATTAAGAGATGAAACAGATATTGTCAATAAATTTTTCATACAGGGAGACAGAATCATGATGGAAATGACTCGTATCGTTATGAAATTTGCGCCAATTGGAATTTTCTGTTTAATGGCTAGAACTTTTTCAACACTCGGTTTTGACGGCTTAATGCCTATAGCCAAATATATCGGATGTGTGCTGTTATGTTTAGCCATACACGCATTTCTTGTATATCCATCACTGCTTGTAGCATTTACAAGATTAAATCCCCTTAACTTCTTTAAAAAATTCACTTCAGTGCAGTTCTTTGCATTTTCATCTTCATCATCAAATGCAACAATCCCACTGACCATGTCAAAACTTTCAGAAATGGGAGTATCAGAAGATATTTCTTCATTTACAATCCCACTGGGTGCCACAATCAACATGGATGGAACAGCCATCATGCAGGGCTGTGCCGTCATGTTTGCAGCTCAGGCATATGGAATTGACCTGGGAACTAGTGCTCTTTTAACAGTGATTTTCACTGCAGTAATGTCTTCAATTGGTACTGCAGCCGTTCCGTCAGTAGGAATAATTACACTGAACATGGTATTCAATTCCGTAGGCCTTCCGGCAGATGCAATTGGCATGATTATGGGAATAGACCATGTCCTAGACATGTTTAGAAGTGCAGTGAATGTAACAGGTGATGCAATCTGTACTATCATCGTTTCATTTAAAAACAAATCCCTGGACCTTGGCATATATAATGGTGAAAAGGCACCTGAAGAAACATGGGACGATATTACCCGCTTTTAGGTAACTGAATCATCACCATTATTTTTATTTTTTATTAAAAAAAAGGACGAAGTGTGTTAAAAAAAAACACACCTGAAATTAAAAATTAACTATTCTTTAGCTTCAATGACTGTTTTTCCATTCATGTAAGGGACCAACACTTCAGGAATTTTAATGCTTCCGTCAGCCTGCTGATAGTTTTCCAAAATGCAGCAGATGGTTCTTTCTGTTGCAATAGCAGTACTGTTTAATGTATGCAGGATTTGAGCATCTCCGGAACCTGCCCTTCCTACACGGGTTTTGGTTTTACGTGCCTGATAATCCTTACAGTTGGTACATGAAACCAATTCTCTGAATGCTTTTGAACCCGGGAACCATGCCTCAAGGTCATATTTAATAGCTGCATTATCATTTAAAGCTGATGATACGATAGCTATTATCTGATATGGAATTCCCAATTTCTGGTAAATCCTCTCGGTTACTTCCATCAGATGGTCATGCTGGTTTCTTGAATCTTCCGGTGTTGAGTAAATGAATTGCTCGATTTTTTCAAACTGGTGGACTCTGAATATTCCAAGAGTGTCCTTTCCGTGGGATCCTGCCTCTTTTCTAAAACAGGTTGAAAGCGCACAGTATCTTAATGGCAATTCAGCAGGTGCGATGATTTCATCCCTGTGAAGAGCCGCCAATGTCTGCTCGGCAGTTGCAATCAGGTACATGTCTTCATTTTCAACCTTGTATAAAGTCTCATAAAACTCACCCAATTCGGAAGTTTCAGCTGCAACTTCACCTTTCACAAAGAATGGGGTCTGCATAGGAATGTATCCTTCCGCTTCAAGTTCTGAAAGGGCAAATTGAATCAGCGCAAGGTTCAAGTGCAGGATGTCTCTTTTCAGATAGTAAAAACGGGCCCCTGCAATGCTTGCAGCTGTCTCCAGATCTGCACCATCGATTTTTTTAATCAAATCAACATGATTCAAAAGCTCAAAATCATGTTCGGGGATTTCACCATAAGTTCTGACGACTACATTATCGTCTTCAGTATCTGATACAGGCACATCCTCATCAATGATGTTTCCTACCTTGTATCTGAAATCTTCCCTTAGTTTCAAGTAATAATCATTGTTTGCCCTCAATTCCTTAATGTCCTCTGCAACCTGTTTGGATTTGGCAATTACCTCTTCTAAATTACCTTCCTCTTTTGCTTTTTTGAATGATTTGGATAATTTGTTTTTTTCGGACCTGAGAGCATTTAATTTTTTCTCACCTTCTCTCCATAAGGTGTCATATTCAATTACCTTTTCAACATTTTCAGTGTCTCTGAATCTCTTCTTTTCAGAGTCAATTATCAATTCCGGATTTTCTCTGAATAATTTTATATCTAGCAATTTATGTCCCCTAAAATATTTTATTCAAATATAATTTTGGTTGTTTTGTATTTTAAAGTTAATGTTTAATTTAATGAAAATGTAGAATTTTCAAGAAAATAAAATAAAAAAAATAGTATGATATGGCACCGCCCACCATATTCCTTAATTTTTCTAGAGTAAAGTTTCTCTGAATGATGCTTTTACATCGTTTTTGACTTGATCTGAATAGGTCTCACCGTCAACACTCAGCATTGCTATTTCATACAATACCCTGTTTAATGACTGGCCCTTTTCAGTCAATTTGTATCTGACATTCTTCTTGTCGCATTTATCGACAATACGCTGGATTAAACCGTTGTTCTCCATATCTTTTAAGCAATTGCTTAAAACTTTGTTTGAGAGTTCAGGCTTATCTTCCTTGAATTCATGGAATCTGGATTTACCAAAGAATAAATCACGGATTATCTGAATTACCCATTTTTTATTGATTAATTTTACAACTAATTCTAAAGGACATGATTTAACATGTTTAGTGATGTTCATGATAATACCTCCTTAAAATAAGTTGGTTATAATGACTTCTTTTTCATCATATATAAACTTTTTGGTTTTAAGTATGGTAACTAAACAGTTACAAAAAGGATTTATATACCATCAGCACAAGTCTGTATTGAAAGCCGAATTGATATGGCTTTCAAAACCCATGAGATAGCAGAACCTACTATGATAAACTACTGGAATGAAAATGAATGAATTTTCCCAAAAATAGAGATATTGCATTAAAAAATGTCTTTGCGCATAAGAATCCCATACCGAATTTCATAGGATTTCCAAAAAAAAGAATTTTTTGAGATAACATTAGGTTATCACCAGCCTCCGAATCCCAAAAAATTGATCACAAAAAATGGTTAAAATCAAAAAATTCTAGCTATCTCTTTAAAAGAAAGTTACAATAGCTTTTCTTCCCATTCCTTGACTTTAAAACCAACCAGAACAGTATCATCATCAACCAAAATCGGACGTTTGACAAGCATTCCATCTGTGGACAACAATTCCAGTTGGTCATCTTCAGACATGTCAGGCAATTTATCTTTGAGCTTTAACTCACGATATTTCATGCCGCTTGTGTTGAAAAACCTTTTGAGTGGCAAATCAGAAATTCCCCACCATTTGCGCAATTCTTCAGCAGTCGGATTGTCATCAATGATATGTCTTGATTCATATTCAATGCCATGCTCGTCCAGCCAGTTCTTGGCCTTACGGCAGGTTGAACATTTAGGATAATTAACGAATAACACCTTAGTCGCCCCCTACTTTTTTACTATCATTAGATTAAAATTTGAACTTCATATTAAAAATAATTAATGGAATTGAATTGTGGTAACTTTCAAAAAGCAAAGAGAAATACAACAACTTATATTCAATGTCTAATGAATATAAAAACATATTTTTAAAGACTTTTACATGTGCCATTTACAGATTCATCAAATGTTTAAGTAAAAAATTGATAATCATTTAATTTTTATAAAAAAAATAGAATAATATTTATATTTTAAAGATTATATCTTGAATAAAAGAGGCAAATTATGAATAAAAATATAATCATTGCAATATTAATCGTTGTAATCATTGCATTAATTGCAGTTTTTGCATTCCAGCCCAATAACGGAAAAGTAAATACAGAAATTAAATTCATAGGAGAGAGTACCTTAAAAAATGGTGGTCAAATACAAATCGAACTTAGCGATGCGCAAGGAAACAAACTTTCAGGACAACTCGTAAACTTCACATATACATCAAATGGAGTCGATGAAAAATATTCCGTCTATACAGATAAGGACGGAAAAGCATATTTAGTCCTGGAAAATGAACCTGAAGGGGAACATCAGGTAGTTGCAAGCTTCAATGGAACTGATAAATATAATCCATGTAAATCAACACAGAAAATAACCATTACATCCGGTGAAGAGAAGATAACCAGTACTGATAACAATTCTACCGCAAGTACAATTGCAAATGACAACAGTACCCCCTCAAACCAAGCTTCCTCATCATCCGGCCAAATTCTTTTCTACGATGCTGAGTTAAACGTATACTATGATCAAAATGGAATTATTCACGGAGGTCAGACTGACGGAGCCAGCATTTATGATGCTAGAAATAACCGGCCAGTACCCGGTTTAGATGTTGATTAGAAAATTATTCTTATTTTCTAAACATCTTATTTTTTTTTGAATTTTTCCAACAAACAAATACTTCTTGACCATTGATATGCAATCCTTGGAGACCCATCCGCCACATATATTGTTCCGCATCTTTGAAATCCATTCTTTTCAATCAGACCCTGCATGACCAGATTGCTTTCATGAGTGTCTATTCTAACATCATCACAAAAATTCCTGCAGTAATCAACAGCGCAGGCGAATATTCCCCTTATCTTTCCGTCACTTGCGATTCTATGAATAGTTACATAGGGATTGTCATTAAGCCATTCGCCGTTTTCAATATATTGATAAGTCGGCTCATCTCCACTGAAAAGGGCAAATACCCCATGAGGGGATTCACCCTCACAAACCAAACAGCAAACCCCCTTATCAATATCATCCCTGATTAAATCCTCACCAGGATATCTGTGTCCCCACTGGTTCGGATTTCCGGATTCAATCATGAAATCCTGAGCAATTCCATATATTTCCATAATATTTTTCAAATCATCCATTCTGGCTTTTCGGATATGCATTTCAATCACAAAAATACTTAATAATCTGGGAAAAATCATCAATGGATTCCAGGATATAATCATTTTCCCAATCGCTTTCATTGCCGTAACCCCATTTGACAACGACACAATCAACTCCTGCATTTTCAGCAGTTTTAATGTCAGTTATGGAATCTCCGATGTATATCACCTCATCCAAAGAAACACCAGCTTCTTTAACTATCTTATTTACACCATAAGGATTCGGTTTTGAAGGAAAATCCATTTCATGGCCTTCGATTGAAGCAAAATCTATATCACTGAAGAATTTCGATACGAAATATTGGATTGAATAGGTGAATCTGTTGGAATTGATGGCAATTAAAACATCCTTTTCCTGCAGATTAGCCAAAACTTCATGAGCATGAGGAAATGGAACTGTGGCCTCCTTTTTTGAAGATTCATAAAATTCCAGATAAACCTTTTTTAGTGACTCAATGTTTTCGGAAGTGTTCTTATCCCTCAAAACCAGAGAAACAATCTCATCGATGTTTCCACCCAGATAACCTATATAGTCCTCCCTTGTTAAACTGGGCAGGTCATACATTGATAAAGCCTTGTTAAAAGAGATTACAACATCATCAACTGAATCAACTAACGTTCCATCAAAGTCAAAAATTGCAAGCTTTTTCATATTTTAATATTAATTTTTGAAATATAATAATTTATTTACGAAGCGCATATAAACAAATCGGCAACGCCAGCAATGTGATAAATGAGGAAATGTAATACACAGGAGCGTATCCGCTAGTTGCCGTGACAAAGCATCCCAGAAGAGCAGGCCCAAAACCCATTGTGGCATCACAGAATATGTAAAAAGTAGATACTGCATAGGAACGGCGATGTTCAGATGCATTTCTTGTGACAATGGTCGTACAGGCAGAATTAAGTGTTCCGAAACCTAAAGCCGCACAGACTGCACAGACAATAACTGTTACAGGAGACGGTGCAACTGCAATTAAAAACAATCCTATGCACTGCGCTATAATCCCAACGACACATATTATTAAATCCCCACCCCTATCCTGTATTTTTCCGGCAATTGGTCTTGATAAGACTAAAATGACAGAATATATCAAAAAGAACCATGAAAAGACAGCAGTCAAATCAACTTCAATTGCATAAAGCCTGTAAAATGACAATATTGAAACATAACCGAGACTTGTCAGTGCAGTAAAAAGAGAAACCGGAATGGCTTTAATTTCAAAAACCTTTTCAATTCCAGAATATTCATTATCATTAATTTCAGCCAAATCCGGATGATTTCCCGGATCATGTTTACTGACATCAACAAAATAGATGAAAATTAAGGCAAGAGCGGAAAAAATGCTTGCAGCCAAAAAGCAGCCATTCGAACCTACTGTATCATATAAAAATCCACTGATATATGGACCGATACCAACTGCCAGAGTGGTTCCAATCATGAAATAACCGAAAGCCTCTCCAAAACGGCTTTTTGGAAGAACATCCGAAGCTATTGTAACAATTGCATTGGCCGTTGCTCCGAAACCTATGCCGTGAACAAAACGAACGACCAAAAGCAGAAAAACATCATCCACTACAAAATACAAAAGACATGAAAGAAAATGAATGCTCATGAATATCATGGCAGTCTTTTTCCAGCCGATTCTTTCAAGGGCATTTCCCGAATAGATTCTTGAACATAACCCTCCGAAAATATACATTCCGGAAACAAGCCCTGCAACAGTTGCCGATGAACCTAAAGATGTGGCGTACTCGGCTGTTGTTGACATCAGCGCATACATTACCAATGCTGAAAAAAGCAGGGCACCAAACACCAAAAAGAAATCCCTTGTAAAAATTTTTTCATCATTTTTCCGGATGTTCATTGATAAGATATATATACTGTGAAATTAAAAACATTTTTCCATTGTAACATTATATATCCTTAAACACAAAATTAGAATAAAGGGAGGAAAAAATGTATAGAAAAATTTTAATAGCTCTAATAATAATCGTGCTGATTGTGCTGGGAGGCCTTATAGTATTTTCAAATGGTGACTCCAATAGCAATACAGACACTAAAATCAATTTTTTAAGTAATAAAACGCTTCAAAATGGAGATGCAATCGTATTTGAACTGACTGACTCCAAAGGAAACGTTCTTGCAAATCAGGAACTGAAAATTAAATTCACATCCAGTTCAGGGGAAAGCCAAAACTTCACTATCACAACTGATAATCTGGGAAAAGGAAAACTTGTATTGAATGAACAGGACGGCAACTATACAATAACCGTAGCTTATGCCGGTGACAGCAGCCATAAGGGATGTTCTGCAAATCAGACCATAACCATAGGCAATGTAAATTCCCAACAGACCGATTCGACTTCACAAACATCCTCTTCATCACAATCCGCAAGCACTAGCTCTTCATCCAGTTCATCCTCATCATCAGATTTGAAGTATGACAGCGAATTGAATGTGTATTACGATTCAAACGGTATAGTCAGAGGCGGACAAAGTGATGGATCCCGCTATGAATCCATTAAAAACAATCCCGTAACCGGGCATGACCTTGAATGATAAAACAAACAGATTAATTAATCTTCATTAATTAATCCTTTTTTCTAATTTTAACAGCTCTATTTTTTTATCGATTCCGCCGGCATATCCAGTCATCTTTCCATTTGCCCCCAAAACCCTGTGGCATGGAATAAGAATTGAAATCGGATTGTGGCCAACCGCTCCCCCTACAGCCTGAGGAGACATTGTTTTAGACAATCTAGAAGCGATTTGCCCATATGTTAATGTTTGACCATATGGAATTTCTGAAAGTATTTTCCATACCTTCAATCTGAATTGTGACCCTTCCGGCCTGAGCTTAAAATCAATTTCAGGATTCAAACCCCTGAAGTAATCATCAAGCCAGAGTTTAACCTTTTTAAAAATAGCCAAATCATCATTAATAACTATATTGTCAAGTGAGGGGAAATGTTTCTGGCCGTAAAACCAAACACCGCAAATAGCTTCGCCATCACTTACAATCAGAATTTTTCCGATGGGTGAGAAATAATCAGTTGAGAAATACATTTTTCTACATATATGACCTGAAAAATTCTTCAAACTCCTCATCACCCATAGGTTCCGGAGTTGATACATTTTCATTGTCCATAATACTTGAAGCGAGGTTGATGTATTCAAGTGCTTCATCACTTTTAGGGTATTTTTCTACAACGGTTTTTGCATCTAATTCAGCATCCTGAATTAAATTACTCCTATGAATAACTCCAACTACATGTGTTCCGATCTTTTTAGCAAAGTCGTTGACAATTTCCTCTTCCCTATCGACATTTCTGCAGTTGCAAACGATACCGCTTAAGTTGCCCTTAAGTTTTTTGATGCCTCTGACAATATTGTTTGCAGCATAAAGTGACATGTATTCACCGGAAGTTACAATAACTACTTCATCAGCGTATTTTTCACGTAAAGGAACTGAAAAACCTCCACAGACAACATCACCCAATACGTCATAAACAACAACATCCAAATCCTCATCAAAAATGCCCAAGTTTTCAAGACGTTTCATGGCAACGATGACCCCCCGTCCGGCACAGCCAACACCAGGTTCCGGACCTCCGCTTTCAACACATTGAATATCTTTAAATCCCCTAAATACCAAATCATCTTTTTCGGGTTTTCTGTTCTCTTTTAATGTATTGACAACAGTAGGAATTCTTTTGCCATAGAGAGTACGTGTTGTATCCGCCTTCGGATCACAACCAATTACCAGACAATTCAAGCCTTCATTTGCCCAGACAGCAGACAGGTTAGCTACTGTAGTACTCTTTCCAATTCCACCTTTACCGTAAATGGCTATCTTTTTAATCATCTGAATTCCTCTCAATCAATTTATAAACAAAGTCATTTTGCCTTACTTTTGTTGGAATGGCTATCGCCACATTGCAACCTTTTTTAGCTTCATTCACACTTTCACCATCAATCTGCATTGAATCTATGGTATGGGTTATTGAACCTGTAGTCTGGCCCTGAATCATTATCCTATCCCCCAAAGACAAATCATCCCATATTCTGATTTCAGCAGCCTTAACCTTATTATAGTAGTTAACAACCTGCCCCATGTCCTTTTTAATGAATTTTGATTGGTTGTCTTCACTTGTCTCAAACGGAGTATTAAAATAAAAGTTTGTGTCAAATCCACGATTGAATACACTTGTCAGTTCATCCATCCATTCATCTCGAACTTTATAATCATCAGGATTTCTTAAATAATCATCAATGGCCTGCCTGTAAACTCCAGTAACCATTGCACCATAATCAGGACTTCTGGCCCTTCCTTCGATTTTAAACGAAGAAACACCACTTTCAATAAGATTTGGAATGTATTCAATCATGCACATGTCTTTTGGTGAAAAAAAGTTAGTCCTATAACTTCCATCATCACTGCCAGTGATTATAAAGCTTTCATCCTCAACTTCCGAAAAGTTAATGACATTGTCTTCACCCTCCTCATAGGTCAATGTCCAGTTTTTACGACACGGCTGGAGACAATCACCACAGTTTGCACTTCTTCCATACAGCCCATAACTTAAAAAACATCTTCCAGAAATTGCCATACATATTGCGCCATGAATGAAAATTTCAGTTTCAATTGGAGATTTTTTAGTGATTTCAGTAATTTCCCTTAAAGATAACTCGCGGGAAAGAATTGCCCTTTTGGCACCTAATTTTTTAAGGGTTCTGAGGGTATAAGAATTGGTTACATTTTCCTGAACGCTTATGTGAGCTTCAAGACCATGGGATACAGTATCCTCAATTAAACCTATATCAGATAAAATAAGTCCATCGACTTCCGATGAGGAAATCCTTTCCAAATTTTTTTCAAGCTCACAGGCTAACTTTTCATTTAGGATTATATTAGTGCACAAATAAGTTTTGGCTCCATACTCCTTTGCAATACCTGAAACCTTACTCAAATCATCAAGACCAAAATTTTTGGCGTTGGCCCTCATGTTATAGTCATCAAGACCAAAATAAACAGCATCCGCCCCATTTTCTAAAACGGAGCGAAGTGCCATCCGGAAGCTCAGTAGGATACTCTTCATTTACACATCCCAGACATAAATTCTCCTTAGGCATTCCAATAGCTTTTACTAAAGATTCCAATGTAATATAACCCAATGAATCAATATTTAACTGCTTTTGAATTTCTTCGATGCTATAGTTTGCGGCAATTAACTCTTTTTTGGTTGCCATTGCAACCCCATAATAACAAGGAGAAATAACCGGAGGACATCCAACCAAAAAGTGAATTTCAGCAGGTTCTGCTTCTTTAACAAGATCAAGTAACTGTTTGGAAGTGGTTCCTCTTACAATACTATCATCAATCAGAATAATCTTTTTGCCTTTTATTGCTTCTTTTATAGGATTTAATTTGACTCTTACTGCAAGTTCCCTTTCTTCCTGGGTCGGCATGATGAATGTTCTTCCAACATATCTGTTTTTAATCAATCCTTCACCATATGGAATTCCGGAAGCTCTGGAGTATCCGATAGCTGCTGGGATTGATGAATCCGGAACAGGAATTACCAAATCAGCATCAATAGGATACAATTCATGTAACTGACGTCCAATATTCATTCTGGTTTTATAAACATTAACGCCATCAATGGTACTGTCCGGTCTTGCAAAGTAGACATATTCAAACATACAGTGTGAAAGTTTGCATTTTCCTGCGCTTTCCAGCATGTGGGAATTAATTTCATCGTTTTTGAAGTAAACTACCTCACCTGGAACTATATCTCTAATAAATTCAGCATTGATTACATCAAAAGCAACAGTTTCTGATGCTAAAATGAACTCATCATCCCTTTTTGCAATGGCAAGAGGTTTTATTCCCATAGGATCCCTTACACCATAGAGTTCACCGTCAACCAAGATAGTTAATGCATATGAACCAACAAGCCTTTTACATACAGACTCAATGGCATCCAAAACATCTTTATTGTTGTCATAATGCGCCTTTTTAAGCATATAACAAATTACTTCAGAATCGCAATCTGATTTGAAATAAAATCCTTCATCAATGAGTTCCCTTCTTAACTCTTCGGAATTGACAATATCTCCGTTATGAGCCATTGCAATAAATCCGTCTCCAAAATCAGTTACAAAAGGTTGTGAATTTTCCAATTTTGACTGGCCGGTAGTTGAATATCTTACATGACCAATTGATCTGTTTCCGGTCAGGTTATGGATTTCATAATCCCTGAACACATCAGTTATTAAACCCATTCCACAGTAATAATTCAAACCTTTTTTAGAATCAAAAGTAGCTATTCCCGCTGATTCCTGACCTCTGTGCTGTAAAGCATACAAACTATAATAAACAAAGGATGCGACATTTTTAGATTCATCACTACAATGAATACCTACAATACCACACTTATCTTCCATCTCTCCGTGCATGTGCTAACTCCT
>CADAOO010000009.1 GCA_902789505.1 uncultured Methanobrevibacter sp.
TTTGTTTGGGATATTTAAAACTTTATCAACTTTATAGTTATCCTCTGGAATCGCCAAATCCAAAACAATATTGTGGTTCTCATCAGATTCTTCTTTATGCCGGTTGATGATATTATATATTCCCTGAGACCAGACATATTTTCCATTTATTTTATAATAACTTCCAGTTTGTGAAAGATTTTCCATTATGCTATTTTGACTTTCATCCAAAGTTATATCAACCATGCCTTCAAGATTATTTGTTGTTCCATAAGCATTCGCAACTATTACAAATAACCTTTCCATATAAAATACTATTTTTGCAGTACTTTTCTTAATGGATTCATTTTGAGTATCATAATATACAAACCTAATTTTTTTTGTAGTATGGTTTGTATAAATCTCAAATAAATAATCGTGTAAAATATCAAAACATAATGGTGAAATCTTACTTAATAGTCTGCCTTTTGCATCTTCTTGTGACATATTGTATGTCTCAAGAATATTACTGCTTAAAGACTGGATAATGAAATCTTTTCCATTTTCATGTGGAATAAATATATGAACATCGTCTGAAATATTATTGATGAACTCTTGAATTGGATCATCTTCAATATCAAAATCCTGTGGCGTTGAATTATAAAAATCCATCTCCGCAGCATCAAAAATTCGAATTTCATAAACATCTTCCAAATTCAGATATTCCTTTTCAATCCTCATCAAAACCAGCCTTCCCACTTTTCATGACAACATTCATTCATCATTATTAATCTATTGCACAAAAAGATATTTATATATATGGAATTTATTAAAAATAATATTAATGTTTAGTTCAAAGGTTAAGGAACTGTTTACCAAGAAATGGTTTATTTTCATTTTCACATTTGCCATGGAATTGATATTCAATTACCTTTTTGAAGTTCAACACATAGGTGGCTATTACATTTATGCGGATATTGCTCTTGGCCCAATATTCGGTTTAATGTTTGGTCCAACAGGCGCTTTAGGTTTTGCATTCGGAACATTAGTCGGAGAACTGCTTGAAGGGATAGCACTACCTGCTCCTTTAATCGATTTTACAATCACATTCTTTATTTCAGTATTAACATATAGATTATGGTATACTACATTCAATAAAGGGAAAAAAGATACTCCTAGATTTAATTCGACCTATAATATCATTAAATTTTTATCAATAACAATACTAATTTCAATCGTATATTTCTCATTTTTAGTTATCTCTTTTTCACTTTTCCATAATCTAAATTATTCATATTCCATTTCAGATGTAGACTTTAATGTACCTTACATGCTGAATATTATCACGTTTACCATAATATTTGGATTATTGCTGATTAGTTCTTTTAATATCCTTAAAATACCTTTGCAAACTCCCAAAAAGAGGATTTCAAAAATCAATATAAATCAAAATTATCTTTTAGCAGTACTTTTAATATGTGTAGGTTATTTCCTATTTAAGGAATTTATTATGAATATTAAATCGGTAAGGCATTTCTTCACCTTTATTACAATAATTACTTCAATACTTTTATATCTCAATACTTTCGACGTGACAGTTGAACCAACAAATGACAATTATTCAATTATTGAGGAAATGATATTGGTTTTCTTAGCTATTATAACTTTGACAATAGTATTGAACTTTAACTATTTCAATGTGTTAATTTTATCATACGTTCCTAAAATAGATCCATCATATCAGATTTTAATCATTCTTTCATTCACAAGCGTGTTTATATTATTGGTTTCATTAATATATATCAGGTTTGTTGAAAATACAATAACTAATCCTCTTTATGACATGATAAATACTGCAGATAATTACTTTAAAACTAAAAATAAAGTTGAATCAGTTTATAAATTAAAGAAATACATAACAAACGATGACAGTGTTGGATTGTTAGCTAAATCATTTGTAACATTATATGACAAAATTAGAACTAATCTGAATCAGCTCCAAATAACAACTTCTGAAAAAGAAAAATTTAAAACAGAATTTGATGTGGCAAGCCAAATACAATCAAATATGCTGCCAAAAAATTTCGATGAATTATCAAAAAATGAATCATTTGAGATATACGCTTATATGAAACCTGCAAAGGAAGCTGGAGGAGACTTTTATGATTATTTCAAAATTGATGAAGACCATGTATATTTTGTCATCGGCGATGTTAGCGGTAAAGGAATTCCCTCAACATTATTCATGGTCAAAACAATGTATTTAATTGAAAATCATGTAAAATTCAATGATGATTTATCACAAGTGGTTGAAGGAATTAATGATTTAGCTTATGAAAGAAATGACGAAGACCTGTTTGTAACAACATGGCTTGGAAAATTAAACTTAAAAACTGGAAAATTATCCTATGTTAATGCCGGGCACAATCAACCACTGATTAAACATGATGCGGATAGTTTTGAATATATGCAAACCCGTCCAAATCTGGTCATTGGCGGAATGGAAGGAATCCAATATAACGAAAATGAAATTAATTTAAATGCCGGAGATATGATATTATTATATACTGATGGAGTTACTGAAGCAAATGATAATTTTAATGGATTTTATGGTAAAAATCGTTTAAAAGAAATAATCAATAAAAACAAAGATAAAAAATTAAAAGACATAATAAATGAAATTACCGAAGACATTGATAAATTTTGCAATAACGACGAACAGTATGACGATACAACAATGCTAATTATAAAATATAACGGGCAGGTAGAAAATGAATTATAAAGAACTTTTCAAATCACCAAAATTTATTGTATTAATCTCCATGGCAATAAATATAATACTTATCCTAATTGGATACATCTGGTTTGATAATAATTATATTCATTTAGAATTATCCGCTTTACTTATACTAAGTTTATTATTAGGTCCCTATGCGATATTAGGATTTTCCATAGTTGAACTGCTATATTGGATTTTAGTATTGAACATGAGTAATGCCCTAGTAATCCTATTAAGTTTCTCATCCATACTTGTATTAGGAATAATGCCTTGGAAATTATGGTATCTGATGGATCCTAAAAGAGGTTTTGAAATACCTAATATGAACAGTTTTTACAGCTTTGCTAAAATAATAATTATTATATTATTTATGATTTTGCAAACATACATATTCTCTCGCCAAATATTTAATGAAATCTTTGGTTTAAGCCTTGAAACATTTTACATGATCTTTATATTAGGATTAATCTTGCTATTGTTAGGTATGGGATTGTTTGGAAGATTAAATATTGCAGTATATACTCCCAAACAAATTAAAAAAGTCATGCCTAAAAGATTATATGACCTCTCATTAGTGCTTGCAATAGTCATTTCCATAATCACATTAAATAATCCGAATTATGCTTGCTTATTTATAATTTTAATATTGTATGGGATATTTTTAATTAAACCACTTGATGAGACTGTTTTTAAAATAAAAAATACTCAAAAACTTACAATATTCTATAAGACATTTATTTCAATATTCATTATTTTAATAGTAATCCCTACATTTCTGTTAGTCTCATTAACTGCACTTGGGATTTATGAACATGGAATTGCATCTGAATTTATAAATTATCTGGTTCTTTTATCCGGATTCTTCCTAGCCATTCTAATACCGTTAGTTATTTACATGTACTTTTTGGAAAAACAAGTTATAAATCCAATCGACCAATTGTCTGCATATCTATTTGAAGAAATAAATGATGATATTGATTTAGACAATCTAGTTAACAATTTAAATTCCATCACAGTAAATAATGAAATAAAATCATTATCCGAATCCATGCTTAATATAGAAAAAGAATTTGTAGATTACCGTGCAAATTTGTTGGATGTAACAAAAGAAAAAGAAAGATATGAAACAGAACTCAAATTAGCTCATGAAATCCAATATTCAATGATTCCAACTGATTTTGAAAAATTCAATGAAAATAATGCTGTGAATCTTTGGGGACTTATGAAAGCCGCACATGCTGTTGGTGGAGACTTTTATGATTATTTCAAAATCGATGCTGAAAATATTGGATTTGTAATAGGTGATGTCAGTGGAAAAGGAGTCCCAACCGCATTAATCCTGGTAAAAGCAATGACATTAATCAGAGATTATGCCACATATTATCCGGATTTATCCGATGCAATGTATGAAGTTAACAACGAACTCTGTAAAGGCAACATTAAAGAATTGTTTGTTGGTTGTTTGCTTGGAAAACTTAATACAAAAACCGGAGAATTATGTTATGTTAATGCGGGTCACAAGAATCCATTAATCAGAAGAAACAATGGCGATTTTGAATTCATAAATGATAAACCAGGATTACTTTTAGCAGGAATGGAAAACATCAATTATAAAAAGCAGTATATCCATTTAAAACCTAATGACACATTATTATTATATACAGATGGAGTTACTTATGCAAACGATGGAAACGATAACTTTTATGGAGAAAGAAACCTGCAGAAAATAGTAAACCAGAATAAGGATAATGAACTAAGCATCATTATAAAATCCGTTGAAGAGGACATCAACAAATTCTGTAACAATAAAGAATTGCCAGACGATATTGCAATGCTTATCATTAAAATGGACCAATAAAAATTACAAAAAAGAAAAAGTCAGGGATCTTAAAATCTAAAACGTAAACCTGATAGTACTGGAAACCTTCAAAAGAATTGATTTGAAAAATAATCTAATGGGTTTGATTAAACATTTACAATTATTGTAAAAAGATAGAAACCCACCATATTCTAAAATTTTCATACATTTTAATCCGCATTAATTTTAGTTAAAATTCCACTGAATAACAGGACTAAAACCATTATAATAATATATACCATTGCTTCAAAGGAACCAACATCAGTAAATAAGTTAAATACTCCGATTAACCACATTCCTATTAAAAAGAAGGGCAAAACATACTTGATAGTAATTTTCCAGAGTGAACCGACTTTAAATTTGCTATTTTCATTAATTACAGGTATTAATGAATCGACATTATACATCCATGTGAAAATGATACATTGAACCGCAGTTAAGAACAATATTCCAAATTCATTCACAAATCCATCAACAACACCTACAAGATAACTGCTTATTCCTGTTGTAAATATTAATGAGCATATACAGCCTATAATAGATAGAACTGTTACAGTTTTCTTACGGGACCATTTTAATTTTACTTCTGTTGAGTTCATCATCGGTTCGAATATTGCAACTGCAGAAGTGATTCCCGCAAACAGTATTGCCAAAAACAGCAATGGGGCTATTATATATCCCACTAAACCCATAATATTAAAAATCATTGGGAAAACTACAAATATTAATCCCGTACCTTCACTAATTAGCTGAACCATAGGAGTTCCTGTTGAAAATGACATAAACCCTAAAATTGAAAACATTCCAAAAGCTGTGAAAACCTCAAATGATGAATTTGCAAAAACAACAAGCAGCACATTATCATTTAGATTGGAACCATCAGGCAAATAACTGACATAAGTCAAGGCAATAGCCTGCCCCATACTCAATGAGAAAAGAATCTGGGAAAATGCTGCAAGCCAAATATTGATATCGGTTAATTTGCTCCAATCAGGTTGCAGCAATGTTTGTATGCCTATGTTGGCTCCGGGTAATGTCAAAGCATAAAGCACGATTCCTATCATCATGATAAAAAGAGCAGGTATCAATATTCTAGAAATTTTACCGATTCCATCATTTAAATCCCTATGAGATATGAACCATACAATAAACCATATTATAAGTGCACCGATTGTAGTTGGAATAATAAATGAACTTAAATTGGATAGATTGGAACTTCCACCGACATTTTGCACGAAATACAACGCCACATCATTGCCCCATGAAAATGTGAAACTGGAACCGAGATATACCAAATCCCAACTCAATATTACCGTATAGTAAATTAACACAATAAAAACAAATAACAATAAAGTCCATGAAACAAATTCCAGTTTAGGATTAATTCTTTTCAATACATTCGAAAATGAATCTTTAAAGCTATATCCAATACCATATTCCAATATTAAAAACGGAATGCCCAATACAGCTATGGCAATCAGATAAGGAATGAAAAATGTTCCTCCACCGTTTGAATAGACAACATAACTAAAACGCCAAATATTGCCCAAACCAACGGCGGCCCCTATCATCGCAAATAAAAAAGATAACCTTGAATCCCACTGATTTTTCTCTACCATTTTTCCCACTCATAGTGCTGAATAACTTATTTATGGACTGATACCGTATAATCATATATTTAAAGGATTTTATCAACAGTTCCATCTTTAAACATTCCATCCCAAGGTTTTTTAAACATACCCTTTTAGTTCCTTGTCTGGATGTTTAATCCTCAAGTATTGCCTATGATATGATTTTGACTATTGTTTCTAGCCTTTGAGATAGGTGATTTTATCATCATACACCCCAGATTCTGTTATATTTCAAAGATTGAAACCCAGAATTAATGTTTTATCAATAAATATATTTAATTAATTCAATAAATATTTAACTATGAATGAAATGGAAAAAATGCTTGCGGGTCTTGAATACTGTTACGATGATGAAGAAATATCCCTTATGAAACTGCATGCAATTGAAAATGCCAACATTTTTAATTCTCTTGCAGAGGATGATTTGGACAGGCAGCATGAGGTGTTGTCAGATATTTTAGGTTCAGTGGGTGAAAAGGTTTGGATTGCAAAGAGATTCTGCTTTGACAATGGAAAGAATATCCATATTGGAAATAATTTCACTGCAAACTTCAATTTAACAATATTGGACATCAAAGAGGTTTATATCGGAGACAATGTTATGATCGGTCCCAATACCACCATAACAACTGTCGGACACCCATTATCACCCAAAGACAGGCGAGCTCATCTAGCACAGGGGAGCGAAATCAGAATCGGCAATGACGTTTGGTTAGGTGCCAACGTTACCATTCTGCCAGGAGTTACAATAGGAGATAACGTTGTTGTTGGAGCCGGAGCAGTCGTTACAAAAGATATTCCTCCGAATTCACTTGCACTGGGCGTTCCCGCACGAGTTGTGAAGGAATTGGAAAATGACCTGGATTAGATATGCGAATACAGGCATATTTTTTCAAAATTAAAAAGTCAACATTTAAATAATTCTTTATAACAATTTATACACATATAACATTTAGTGGTGATGCAAATGAGTGAAAACATTAAAAAGGATTTGGCTCAGGCAAAAAAGAATTATCAAAGCAAAAAATATGCTGATGCAAAAGAGATTTACGAATCACTTTATATTGAACATCCTGAAGCTTTTACAATATGGGACAAAAGATTTTACAGCTGGGCACTTTATCAGCTTTATGTTAAGAATCCTGAAAACGAAACAGATCTGTTTGAAGCAGTGGATTTGATAACACGACTTGTTGACCAGGAAGACCTCTCCAAAAAGGACGGGGTCTGCGCATATACCCTATCAATGATGAAGCTTCTTGATTATTTATATAAAAACAACGACTATGAAAACATCATTGTCTGGGCGGAAAAATTAAATCCAGATTATTTAAGTCAAAAAACTTCCACTTTCACTACCGATGACGGAAGAGAAGTGAAACTTGCATCAAATAAGGAAAAATACTTCAATTGGCTTTCAAAATCATATCAGGAAGTTGAAGACTATGACGAATGTTTGGCCATCTCCAAAAAGGCATTGAGACAGTTAACTCATTTCACAAACAACAGTGATATCTGGTTTAAATGGAGAGTTGCAAGGTCCTGCAGGGAGCTTGGCGAATATGACGAAGCTATCGAATACCTGAAAGACATTTACAAATTCAAAAAGGACTGGTTCATCCAATGGGAAATTGCTGAAAATTACTTCTTTAAAGGCGAAGAGGACAAATCCCTGGAATATGCCGTGTCAGCAGCATTAAGCCGCGGCGACAGTGACAAAAAAATCAAGTTATATTCCCTGCTTGAAGACTTGCTTGAAGATGATGACCCTGAAATTGCATTGAAACATTCCTATCTGATTTATTCAATAAGGCTGCATAATGAATGGAGCATTGATGATGATTTAAAAGAGCAAATCACAAATGCGGGACTGGACACAGAAAATACTGAATACTGGAAAATTGAAAAGGAACTTAAAGGCTACTGGAAGGATTTGAAATTTAAAAATCAGCAGCCTCACTTCGGAGTTATTTCAAGAATATTTCCTCATGGAAAATCAGGATTCGTCAAGCAGGATGACGGAGAATCCTATTTCTTCAATGGATTTGAATTTAAAGGAGACCCGAATAAATACCGTGAAGGCATTAAAGTTTCATTCTACCTTGAAGAAGGCTATGACAAAAAGAAAGATGAAATTAAACTAAATGCTGTGAACATATATGATATTTAACAACCATGTTGTTAATTATCTCCAATTTTTTAAAAAAAAAAGATTTGAGAAGTAATTATCTAATTACTTCAACAATCATGTCTAAGTTTTCAGATTGCAGGATGTCCACCTTTTTACCGGATGCTCCGACAATCTCTTTTTTGATATTCAACATGTCCTCAGGAACTACAATTTCACCAATTGCAAGTTCATGATTTTCTTCAAGAACAGAACCTATTTCATCAATGTCTGTTGATTTTAAATAACCTATAATCTTACCTGCATCTCCCTTGAATTTAGGTCCGATTTGAGACATGTCCGGTTCGACTTCAATGATTTTTTCATGAACTTCAGGTTTTCCCTGAGTGATTGCCAAGTCTTTAATTTTCAGGGTTCCCTTGATATCATCATCAAATTGGTTAAAGACTTCAACAAGTGAATCATCTGAAGTGTATACATTCACTTCAGCGAGTTCCGCATTCAATGGTATTTTGGAAGCGGATTTGAATCTTCTGACTTCATCAATAAGCTCAACGGTAGTTTCACCTTTAGTTTCAATCTCTTCACTGATTAATTCCTCATATACCTCAGGCCATAATGTGGTATGAATTGATTCATCCCCGAAGTATTGGTAAACTTCCTCTGTAAAGAATGGTGCAATCGGAGCCAATAATTTAAGAGATGTTTCTACAACTGTTCTTAAAGTGTATTTTGCAGCTCTTCTTGATTCGTCGCTTACATCAGTGTATAATCTGTATTTTACAGCTTCTATGTATTCATCACAGAAGTCATGCCAGAAGAATCTTTCAATTGGAGTGATTGTCTGTGCAAAGTTATATTCAGCAAATGCGTTATCAACAGTTCTATTCAGATTATTGAGTTTTGATAAAATCCATAAATCCAAAGGACCTAAATTATCCTTAACTTCATCATAGTCAACTTCTTCATCAAAGATTTGCATGCTGATGAATCTGAATGCATTCCAGAATTTTCTTAAGAAACGGTATCCGTGCTTAATATCTTTCCAGTCAAATATAACATCAGACCCCGGAACACTGTTGGCCGCCCATGTTCTTAGCGGATCAGCACCATATTTTTCAATAACCTCTTCAGGTCCGACTACAAATTCAGGCCTTGATTTACTCATTTTGTTTCCGTCTTCACCGAACACCATACCGTTGATTACAATATCATCAAACGGTTTTTGGCCGGTTAAAGCGATGCAGCGTAAAGTAGTGTAAAATGCCCATGTACGGATGATATCATGCCCCTGTGGACGAATATTTGATGGGAAATGATTTACATAGTCTTCATCAGGCCATCCTGCAATAGACAGCGGTGAAATTGATGAATCCATCCATGTATCCAGCACATCAACTTCAGGTACGAACTCCTCACATCCGCATTCGCATGCATGTTTTGGCTTGTCAACGGTAGGATCTATCGGCAGGTCTTCCACATCAGGCAAAATGACCTTTCCACAGTCCTTGCAGTACCATACTGGAATTGGTGTTGCGAATATTCTTTGTCTTGAGATACACCAGTCCCATTCCATGGAATCCGCCCAGTTAACCATACGGGATTTCATATGTTCAGGCACCCATTTCATTTCATCTGCTGCGACTTTGGTCTTTTTAATCAAATCACGAACTGCAACAAACCATTGCTCCTTAAGAAGAATTTCCACAGGAGTTTTACATCTCCAGCATTGACCCACATTCTGGTCAACCTGTTCCTTTTTCAACAGGTAACCTTCGCTGTCCAAATCTTCGATTGTCTGTTTTTTACATGTTTGAAGGTCCATTCCCTCATATCTTCCTGCCGCTGCGGTCAGTTTGCCGGAATCATCCATAACATCGATGACTTCCAGGTCATATTTTTGAACCCAGCTTACGTCAGTCTTATCCCCAAATGTACAAATCATTACTGCACCGGTACCGAATTCAGGGTCTACCTCTTCATCAGCAATGATTTTTACTTTCTGGTGTGACAAAGGGACTTCAACATATTTGCCTAAAAGATGAGTGTATCTTTCATCTTCAGGGTGAATTACAACCGCTACACAGGCAGACATCAGTTCAGGCCTGGTTGTTGCAATTAAAATACCTTCCTCTTTAGGGTCGGCCTGTTTTCCGGATGCCTGTGAGGATACAATATCCTCATATGAATCTTCAACAGCCGGAGGGAAGTTAACATAGTTTAAAAATGTAGTATTATCTGAATATTCAACTTCTGCAAAAGCAATAGCTGTTTGACAGCGAGGACACCAGTTTACAGGGTGTTTTCCCTGATAGATCAATCCGTCTTCATACATTTTCAAAAAGGAATATTGGGTTCTCCTCATGTACTCAGGATTCATTGTAACGAACTCTCGAGTCCAGTCCTGTGAATAACCCATTGCCTTCATGTCCTTTTTCATGCTTGCAATGTTTTTAGTGGTCAAATCAATACAATATTGTCTGAATTGTGCTCTTGAAACATCATTTTTCTTGATTCCATGAGTTTCTTCAACTTTAACTTCAGTCGGAAGGCCGTGACAGTCCCATCCCTGTGGGAACAATACGTCAAAACCTTTCTGCCTTCTGTATCTTGCATTCATATCAATATAAACCCAGTTCAATACATGACCTAAATGAATTGCCCCTGTTGGGTATGGCGGGGGAGTGTCAATTACATATCTAGGACGGGAACCATCTCCAATGTATTTGTAGATGTTTTCATCTTCCCATTTCTTCTCCCAATCTTTCTCTTTTTTAAAATCATAGTCTTTAGGAATCTCTTCGTTTGACATATATTTTCTCCTAAAATAATTAAATAAAAATAATGTTATTAAATATGTATTTTATTATTTAAAAATATTAAGTAAATCTTTTAAATTATAGATAATTATATTATATACAAAAATTAATAAATAATAATATTATCAATCTAAAAAGGACTGTTTGAAAATGAACTTATTATGGTTTTATATTGCTGTTGTTTTAGCTATAAGTGATGTATTACACACAACACTAATGTGGAAAGTTTTAAATAACTTTTACATAATCTTAGGTGGTTTAATACAGCAGACAACTAAAACTACTTGGCAAACATGGTTAGCACATGAAATAATGGAAGCAGGATTCCATTTCATTGTTTTGTCAATAGTTTTCTTAAATCCGATTATAGGAATTCTAGCAGCCCTCATTCATTTCGTAATTGATATTACACATACTATATTAATAAGAGATATGGGTGAAATAGAACATAGAGCACTTCATTTTGTGATTGAATCTCTATTTTTCATTGCAATCTATGGATTATAATAGGAGTTATTAAATGCCAGTTATTACATTCAAATATCAAGATTTAAAAGATTTAGGAATAGATATGGAAAAAGATGAGCTAATAGACACATTGCCAATGATGTCCAGTGATATTGAAGACTTTGATGATGAAGAAATCAAAGTTGAATTCTTCCCAAACCGTCCGGACAACTTATCCGTTGAAGGGGTGGCTAGATCTTTTAAGGGATTTATCGGTCAGGAAATTGGTTTTCCGGATTATGAAGTTGTGGATTCTGGCGAATATGTTGAAGTGGACAGTGACGTTGCAAAAATCAGGCCGTTTATTGGATTTGCTAAAATAGACAATGTTGATTTTAGTGGAGACAAGCTCAAATATGTCATGGATTTCCAGGAAAACCTCCACTGGGTTATAGGAAGAGACAGAAAAAAAGTAGCTATCGGTATCCATAATGCAGACGTAGTGACTGGCCCGTTCAAATATATTGCAACTCCAAAAGATGCCAATGCATTTGTTCCTTTAGAAAAAGACAGCGAAATGACTCCTGATGAAATATTGACCGAACATGAAAAAGGTAAGGATTATGCTCACCTGATTCAAGACTTCGACAAATATCCGTTAATCCTGGATAAAGACGATAATGTATTATCAATGCCCCCAATCATCAATGGAGAACTGACCAAACTTAAAGAGGACACCAAAAACATCATTGTAGATGTGACTGGAACTGATGAAAGAGCCGTCAATCAGGCATTAAACATTATCTGCTCCTCATTTGCAGAAGTTGGAGGTCAGATTAAAAGTATGGAAGTCCGATATGCTGATAAAACCATCAAAACTCCAGATTTGACTCCTCAGGAACAAAATGTTCATGTAGATACTGCCAATGAATTGATTGGCGGAACAGACCTCACTGCAGAAGACATTAAAGAATTGCTCTTAAAAGCACGTTTTGATGCTGAAATTCTTAGTGATAATGAAGTTAAAGCAATTATTCCAGCTTACAGAGTGGATATTTTACATGAAGTTGATGTTGTTGAAAACATTGCTGTCCAGTATCATATCAATGATATTGTAGCCGAACTTCCGGACATCAATACCGTTGCTTATGAAAATGACTGGTTTAAAGCAGAAAGCACCATCCGTGAAGTTATGATCGGTTTAGGTTTCCAGGAAGTGATGAGTCTCATGCTTACCAATGAGGAAGCTCATTATGAAAAAATGAACCGACCTGAAGAAGATCATGTCCAGGTTGCAAGACCTATTACAATCGACAGAACCATGATAAGAACCAGCCTAATCAACAGCCTGATGGAATTTCTGGAAGACAACAAACATGAAGACTTGCCACAGAAAATATTTGAAATCGGAGATGTATTATACCTTGATGAGACAAAAGAAAACAAAACCGTAACATCCAAAAAATTGGCTGCTTTAATATGCCATTCAACTGCAAACTTTACAGAAATAAAATCAGTCATGACCAGTGTTTTAAGTAATTTAGGTTATTCTATGGAAATATCTGACAGTGAAAATAAAACATTTATCGAAGGCAGAGCCGCTGATGTGACCGGCGAAGCCCAAAAAGGCACAATTAAAGGATTCTTTGGAGAGGTATCACCGGAAGTGATTACCAATTTTACACTGGAGTATCCTGTAATCGCATTTGAAATTGAATTCATTAACAAATGAATTCATCAATTCTTTTTTTAATACCACAATTTTCTCATTTGTGTTTCCATATTGGAGTAATTATCCACTGCGGTGGGTGAGCCATAATTATTGAATATCACTATCAGAATTATCAATAATATTATAACAGCTATTAAAATTAATGTCCATCTTTTCAATTATTCACCAACCATTGTCAAAGTTACAGTTCTGTTGCGTCTTGGTCCATCTAATTCTATGAAAAAGACAGATTGCCATGTGCCCAAGTCAAGCTTTGAATTTTTAATCGGCAGGCATTCGCTTGATGAAAGCAAAAATGATTTTAAGTGTGATTTTGCATTGTTGTCAATCCTGTCATGTTCGTAGCTGAATTTATCCGAAACTAAATTGTTCAACAGGAATTCCAAATCATTTAAAAGTCTTGATTCGTTTTCATTTACGACTATTGCTGAAGTGGAATGCTTTGAAAAAATTGAGATGATGCCTTCATCAATTTCAATCAATTCGTTGATTTTGGAAGTGATATCGATAATTTCAAAATTTTTGTTGGTATCTATTTGTAAAAAAGAAGTTTTGACTGTCATCACTAATAAATATGTAAAAAGTAATATATAAAATAAGTTTAGTAAGCATTTGAATTGCTTACAACCAATTACAAAGGATATTTCACATAGAATATTGGTTTAATAATCTATAACTCTTTTGTCCCATCTTCAGTGCCGACAATGACCTTATCCACCATCTGTGAAAATATTCCGTTTTCAACTACTCCCGGGATGGAATTCAAGTCAATTTCAAGGTGTTCGGGAGATTCAATCACATCAAATTTGGCGTCAATTACAAAATTACCGTTGTCTGTGATTACAGGACCATCCTTTCTTTGAGCCATTCTGATTTCACATTTGGCACCCATATCCTCCAGTTCCTGAATGACAACTCTGGATGCATCTGGCAATACTTCAACAGGTACTGGAAATGTTCCCAATGATTCAACACATTTAGACTCATCAACAATGACAATAAACTCCTTTGCCGCATAGTCAACAATTTTTTCTTTAGTATGTGCCGCACCGCCACCTTTTATTAAATTGAAATCTGAATCCACTTCATCTGCTCCGTCAACAGACAGGTCAATGTCATACTCTTCCAAGGTAGTTATTGGAATATTCCATTTTTTTGCAATCAATAATGATTGAAATGAAGTTGGAATACCCAAAACACTAATCCCTTCATCACGGATTCTCATGCCGACTTTTTCAATGAAATAATGGGTAGTGGAACCGGTTCCCAGTCCTAAAACCATTCCATCCTTTACAAATTCGGCGGCTTTATAACCCGCATTTCTTTTACTGGAATCATTACTGCTAGCATTTTTCATTTATATCACAAATCCCAAAGTAAGTTTATTAAGTTTACGGCCTTTTTTACATTCGCCATGATGTTTTCCATTATTTTCAAGAACGATGCATTTATCGTTTTCAACAAGACCGTCAGGGAAACATAAATCATGATCATCGCATTTTTCATCACAATCCGGAGCGTTATATGTGAATGTTGATCCTTCAAAAATACTTTTTGAATCAGTTAAAAGATCAATTTTTGCTCTGTCAATTTCAACCGGGATAACTACGCCCCCAGAATGTATTGGACATTTCTGTTCGTTGTCTTTAACATCAATGACCACATATTTTCTGTTTTTTTCAAGATTGCCAACGCAGGATGACTTAAATCTACAATTTTCACATTCACTAGTTGGCCCTAAAAAAACAAATTCCTGACCTTCTTTTGCCAAATCCTTTCCAATTAATGTAATCATTAAATCACCTCTGTTTTATATGCAAGCTCATATGCTGCTTCTTTTGAAATTCCGTTGTCTCCCAATATAGTATATCTTTCAGGTCTGATTTTATGAGCCATCACAAGTGCCTCAATAATATCCTCATCAGCAATATTCAATTCCTTTGCAGTGGTCGGAGCCTGAACCGCTTTGAGTGACTCCTGTATAGCTTTCCAATCTCCACCATGAAGATACATCATCATTATTGTTCCAATACCGCACTGCTCACCGTGCAAAGCCGGCTTATCAAGTATCTTGTCAAGGGCGTGTGAGAACAAATGCTCAGATCCGCTTGCCGGTCTGGATGAACCTGCAATACTGATGGCCATTCCTCCGCTGAACAAGGATTTCATGACTATGCGTGCGCTAGGTTCAAGATTAGGCTTGATATTAGCTATATTATCAGTGATTAAATGTGCAGACATTATGGATAATGCTGCCGCAGATTCACTGAATGATTCATTTTTAAGTCTGTGAGCCAATTCCCAATCTTTAATGGCTGTAAAGTTAGCTATCAAATCCGCACATCCCGCAGCCAATAACCTGAACGGAGACTGTGCAAGAATCTCAGAGTCTGCAATGACTGCTATTGGTGAGTGTGCACTAACGGATATTGAAGTGTTGGGATTTTTTATTGATGCCATAGGAGATACGATACCGTCATGAGACGCTGTTGTTGGCATGGATACAAAATAAACACCCTGATTATAAGAAGATAACTTAGCTACATCAATAACTTTCCCACCACCGATACCTAAAACGGTAGTATCCGGTGTAATCAATTCTTCAACTTCAGATATTGATTCATCAGATGCACCTTTAACTTTAATAACATCATATTCAATATCATCTTTTTCCAGGCTTTCAATTGCAGGTTTGGCGCCAACATCATATGTATGCGAACCTGTAACGATTAAAATCTTATTATCTAAATGCAAAGATTTGCAAATTTCACCGGTATCCTTAATAATACCCGGATCAATGTAAACCTCACGAGGCATTTGTATTTTCCTATTGGTCATAATATCTCCTAAATTAAATTATACATTAATATATATGTATAAAATAATTATAAATAACTTTCTTTTGAATTAAAAAAGAAGTAAAATAAACATTTAATACTTATTAAAAACAGATAATTTAACATTATAAAAAATTATTTAGGTGATATGGTGGAAAATTTTGACGAATGGTTTCATGATATTTTAGAACAGGCAGACATTACCGATTCAAGATATCCTATCAAGGGAATGGCAGTGTGGATGCCATACGGTTTTCAGATAAGAAAACACTCAATGAACATTATTAAAAAATTATTGGATAAAGACCACGAAGAAGTTTTATTCCCTATGCTTGTTCCTGAAACTGAACTTGCAAAAGAAGGAATTCACGTAAAAGGTTTCGAAGATGAAGTGTACTGGGTAACCAAAGGCGGACAAACTGAATTAAATGAAAAATTGGCTTTAAGACCTACCAGTGAAACCGCAATCTATCCTATGTACTCACTATGGATCAGAACACACATCGACCTTCCAATCAAATTTTATCAGATAGTCAATACATTCAGATATGAAACAAAACATACAAGACCATTGATACGTGTAAGAGAAATCACAACATTCAAAGAAGCACATACAGCCCATGCAACCAAAGAGGAATCTGATGAACAAATTCAAGAATTCATTGCAATTTATAAAGAATTCTTTGATGATTTAGGAATCCCATATTTAATCTCCCAAAGACCAGAATGGGACAAATTCCCAGGGGCTGACTACACCATGGCTTTTGATGTGATAATGCCAAACGGAAAAACCCTGCAGGTTGGTACAATCCACAATCTGGGTCAGACTTTTGCCAAAACATTCGACATTACCTTTGAAGATAAGGACGGCAAACACAAATTGGTTTACCAGACCTGTGCAGGAGTATCCGACAGGGTTATTGCGTCAGTTATTGGAATTCATGGAGACGACAAGGGTTTACGCCTGCCACCAAAAGTATCACCAAACCAGGTAACCATAATCCCTATTTTATTTAAAAAAGGAAAAGAAGAAGTTCTAGCCAAATGTAGCGAAATCAAAGAACAGCTGGAAGCAAAAGGCTTAAGAGTCCAATTGGATGACAGAGATATCCGACCTGGAAAAAAATTCAATGACTGGGAATTGAAAGGAACTCCAATTAAACTTGAACTTGGGCCAAGAGATTTGGAAAACAACATCACTGTTGCAATGAGAAGAGACGAAGAAGAAAAAATTGAGCTTGCTTTGGATGAATCACTGGCAGACAACGTCATCGGACTGTTAGATGAATCCCAGAACAATCTATCAAAAATTGCATGGTCATTCCAGGGCGAACATATCAAGTATACTGAAGATATCAATGAGATTTCCGAACTCGTCGAAGCGGGAAATGTTGTTCAGTTCAAATGGTGCGGAGACGAATCAATAGGTAAAGAAATTGAAGAAAAAACCGGATATGACATTTTGGGCATTCAAGATGAAGTATCTGAAGGCAAATGCATAGCCAGCGATAATGATGCCAAATACATGGCACTGATAGCTAAAACATACTAGTGATAATATGGACGACATATATGCAATAATTCCAGTAACAACATTCAAAAATGCAAAAACCCGACTTTCCCCGTTTCTCACAGAAGAAGAAAGAGAAAAACTCTTAAAAGTAATGCTTCAGGATGTAACGGACACGTTAAAAAAATATGTTGACAAGATTTTCATCATCAGCCGTGACGAAGATGTATTGAGCTATGCTGAAAGCTTGAATGTGAATCCCATTTTAGAAAATGAAAATTCCAATCTAAACAAAGCTCTGACACAGGCAATGAAGATATGCAAAGGAAAAACCAAAAAAATCATAATTGTCCCATCAGACATTCCTCTTATTGGTAAAACCAATATCCAAATGCTGATTGATGCATCCAAAAGTCTAGATTTCATTATTGTTCCATCCAAAGGCGGCGGAACCAATATGATTATAATGAAACCAATGGCCATCCGCACAAGGTTTGAAGGATTCAGTTATAAAGAGCATGTGAAAGTTGCAGAGAGAAAAAAGTTAAATCCTCAGGTCCATGACTCATTTTTCATGGCATTGGATGTCAACACTACCGAAGATTTGGGTGAAATCCTGATTCATGGTGAAAAAACTCACACAAGACAATACTTAAAAGAGCTGAAGGTTAATGTAGAGTCTTATCGCGGATCCGAACGGCTGAAAGTTACACGGAATGATTAAATGATTGTAATGTCCATTGCGGGTGTTGACCCGTCAGGCGGTGCAGGAGTCTTTGCCGATTTAAAAACATTTCAGGCTATTGGCGTTTATGGAACCGGAATAGTGACTGCCCTGACTGCACAGAATCCCTGTAAATTCTTTTCCACACATCCTGTTTCACCACAATATATTGAAGAGCAGATGGATTCTGTGATGGATTCATATGACATTGAATTCATTAAAACAGGAATGCTGTACTCTCCGGAGATTATTGAACTGGTTGGTAAAAAAATTAAAGAATATAATCTAAAGGCAGTTGTTGATCCTGTTATGGTTGCAACTTCCGGCGGAGATTTGACAAAGGAGGATATTGCAAAAGCGATGAACAAATACTTACTTCCCCAAGCGATTTTAACTACACCGAATGTTGCTGAAGCTGAAAAATTAACAAATTTAAAAATTACAAAAAAAGAAGATGCAATAAAAGCATCCGAATTGATTGAATGCAATAACATAATTACCGGCGGGCATTTAGATGGAATAAACACCATAAACATTGATGGGGACATCTTTATTGTAAAACAGGAGCTGATTGAAACTGATAACCTGCACGGTACAGGATGCAATCTGTCATCAGCAATCACAGCATATCTTGCAAAAAATAACGATTTAAAAACATCCATCCTAAAAGCACTGGATTATGTTTATGAAGGAATAAAAAATGGAAATCATGGAACCCTAATAGCTAAAATATAATCCTTAGAGAATAGCCTGTCCTAAAAAAAAGTTAAAGAAAAAATAGCTAAAATTTAACTATTCTCCCATATCCAAACCGTCAACGATTGATTCCTGAAGTTGAATGAATTCTTCAGATTCCCTTTTTCTTGGCCGTTCCATATCAACTTCAACGATTTTTGCAATTTTACCGGGATTTTTATCCAGAATAACAATTTTATCTGCAAGATAAACCGCTTCATCAACGTCGTGGGTTACGAAAACAATGGTATTTTCAAATCTTTTCCAAACACCTATGAGCTGCTCCTGAAGCTTGTGCCTATTTTGCATATCCAATGCAGAAAACGGCTCATCCATAAGCAAAATCGGTGAATGATTAAGTAAAGATCTAATGATTGCAACCCTTTGCTTCATTCCGCCTGAAAGCTCATGAGGATAGCTATCCTTAAAGTCAATCAGACCAACACTTTTAAGATATCTTTCGGCAGCGGCAACATTTTCATCTTTAGAACCTTTTTTTGTCACCTCCAAACCGAAAGTAACATTCTGCAGTACTGTCAACCATGGGAATAATGAATATTGTTGGAAAATTACTGCTCTATCACCGGATGGTTTTTTAACCACCTCGCCATTAGCAACTATTTCCCCTGAGGTAGGCTGGTCAAGGCCGGCTATTAATCTTAAAAGAGTTGTTTTTCCACATCCGGAAGGTCCTAAAAGACACACTAATTCACCATCATCTATATGTAAATTAATGTCTTCCAAAACAGATAACCTATCTGATTTTTTTCCTTCGAATGACTTATTGATATTTTTAACTTCAATTGACATTAACACACCTACCAGAATATCCTATTTTGAATTTTTGTAAATACAAAGTCAAATGCAAGTCCAATCAAACCGATTACAAGCATACCTACTACAGTAGTACCTGTATCGAACAAGTTTGTTGCGGTTAAAATCATGTAACCCAAACCGCTGCTTGAACCAATCATTTCAGCTGAAATTGTACACATCAATGCAATTCCAATACCCACCTTTAAACCTGAAACGACATAAGGAATGGCAGAAGGTACAACTATGCGTTTTAATACATTCCAATCATTTGCTCCCAATGTCTGAGCGGATTCGACCAGAACTTTATCAGTTCTTTTAACGCCGTCAATAGTATAAACTAAAATAGGGAATACACATCCCATGAATATAATAAATACAGCCGGAAAAGTACCGATACCGAACCATAAAATTGAAAATGGAATCCAAGCAACAGGAGGAATTGGTCTTAAAATACTTATTACAAAGGTACATAAATCCTCCAAAGTTTTATACCACCCAAGCAGTATTCCTAAAGGAATTGCAACGACAGACGCCAGGATTAAACCTGCAAACACCTTAAATAAAGTATCAATAGTGTTTGTAAGAAGTTTGCCGTTTTGAATTACTACCCATGCAGAATTTATTACATCAAGAGGGCCAGGTAAGATATATGAAGAAAACAATCCCAAACCATTGGTTATCAGATACCAAAATAAGATTAAAATAATTGGCAGTATCACTGGAACAAATTTGTTCTTGTAATTATCAAACATTTCATCACTTAATTAAAATTTTTATACATTAATTAGTTAGGTTAAACTTATATAAAAACTTTAAAAAAAAATAAAATGAAGTTTAAGCCACTTCAGTAGCCTTAACTTCAATAGATTCGTCATCCTTTAAAACAGATTTAGTGCTCAATGCACCGAACAGCATAGTGGAGAAATTGTGTATCATTGATGAAGTTGACGGTGAAATAACACCCAGCACTCCTAAAACAAGAAGTGAACCGTTTACCTCTACAATATTGCGGTAGTTTGTATCGATTTTATCCAACATTCCAACACTTAATTTTCTAAGTGTTACCAAATCATACAAATCGTCAGACAATAATGAGATGTCTGCAACTTCACGAGCTATATCTGATGAATTTTTCATAGATACAGATACATCTGCAGCAGCCAGGGCAGGTGAATCGTTAATTCCATCACCAACCATTATTACAGTTTTTCCTTCAGCTTTAAGTTCTTCAACAATTCTTGATTTCTCTTCAGGAAGCACCTGTGATCTGTACTCAGTGATTCCCAATGCTTCGGCACCTGCCTTTGCACCGCTTTCACTGTCTCCGGTAAGCATTATGACATTTTCAATGCCCAAACTCTTAAGCTCTTCAATGACATATTTTGCCTCTTCACGTACAGGATCGTCTATGCAGATTATTCCCTCAAGTTTACCGTCAATTGCAAGATAAACAACAGAATGTTCTTCTGCGTTCTTATTGATTTTTCTTTCTTGAGTTTTGGTTACCTTAACCTTCTCATCATCAAATAAAAAGTGTCTTGAACCTATAACGGCACGTTTACCGTCATATTCAGTTACAATGCCATGAGCCACAATATATTTAACTTCACTGTGGTCTTCCTCATGTTTGAGACCCTCTTTTTCTGCTTGCTTTACAATGGCTGTTGCAATACTGTGTGCGAAATGCTCTTCAATGCAGGCTGCCATTCTTAAAATGTCATCACGCTTGTATCTTCTTGACATTGGAATGACATCCACAACTTCCGGAGTTGCATTTGTCAGTGTTCCTGTCTTGTCAAATACGATAGTGTCTGCATTTGCATAGTTTTCCAAGAATTTTCCACCTTTAACCATCATTCTGTTATCTGATGCTTCACGCATTGCAGAAATAATGGACAGAGGTGTTGTCAGTTTAATTGCACATGAAAAATCAACCATCAGAACAGATAAAGCTTTTGTAGGATTTCCTGTAATCAGATATGTCAGGGCTGTCGCAAGGAAACTGTACGGAACAATTGAATCCGCCAGTTTTTCAGCCTTGCTTTGAGTGTCAGCCTTCAGCTCTTCTGAATTTTCAATCAGGTCAATGATTTTGTTTAATCTTGTTTCCTTATTCATTGAATAAACTTCAACGACAATATTTCCTTCCTCTACAACAGTACCTGCATGCACTGTTTTTCCTATCTTCTTATGGACAGCCAATGGTTCTCCAGTCATGGAAGCTTCATTGACCATGGCATCCCCTTCAATTACTTTTCCATCAACAGGTATCACATCACCCATATGGATTTTGATTTTATCGCCTTTATCGATGTCGACAGCAGGACATTGCTTTTCTTCACCGTCTTCTCCTACTACCCATACAGTATCAATGTTTAAAGCTAAACTGTCCTTAAGAGTACTTTTAGCCTTCTGTATTGTGTAGTCCTCAAGTGCATCGGAGATTGACAATAAGAACATCATTGAACCTGCCGGCTTGTATTGCTTATGCAATAATGCTCCGGCAACTGCTGCCCCATCTAAAAGCGCAACATCACATCTGAATGCAGTTAAACTATCCAAACCTTCCCAGATATACTTGGCCGCATGATATATTGTTAATGCATTTCTTATAGGCATAGGTAAAAATAGTCTATAACCAATCCTGTTAAAAATCATTTTTGATAATTTCAAATAGAAATCATCGGTGATTTCTTTTGAAACCTGAATTTGTGTCGGTTCGGCTTCAAACAAATCATCCAATGTGATGCTTTTTAATATATCAAAAATCTTTTGTTTATTTTCCTCATCCCCATCATAATAAACAGTAATACTTCCGTTCCTATGAGAGGTATACACTTCATGGATGAAACTCTGATTTAAAAGTAATGAAGCAAGACCATAGCCTTCCTCTTTTGTAAAAGCCCATTGGCCTGAACGGACCCTTATACGAGATCCGTTATCATACATTACCTTAAATTTCATTTTTTAACCTAAATCAAAATTATTCTTCATCTTCAATGTAGATTTCTTTTTTATCCTCTTCGTGAGCATCAATAACTATTTCTTCAGCGTTTTCTCTCATGTCCTGAAATGTTTCTTCGGCATCCTTTCTAATTGACATTATGCCAGCCATTCCTTGAGTTGCTGCATCTTTTACAACTTTTGATTCCAATACTTTTTTTCCGACAACAGCAGTTGCAATTCCTGCTGCAAAAATTAATGCATGTTTGTGTTCTACACATTTATCTAAAAATCTTTTATGGTCCATTTTTTCTACTCCCATATTATTTATAAAAATAAAATGCTCAGCAATTAATATTTAGGCATGCCTAATATTTAAATTTTAGGTTTACCTAAAAAGATGTAAAATTTTTTTAAAGAAATAATTAAATAGTAATGAACATGAAATATTGATAACCAGGTGAAACATTGAACATACATAAAAAATTTTTCTCAAAAATAGGATTTACTTACTTAATATTCGGCATATCAACCTTAATAATAGGAACATTAATAATGAATATCATCGGAATCATAAATCCCGACATAGTAAAGAATTTCAATGCTTTAACAATCATTACTGCAATATGCAATTATGTCCTGCCATTTCCAATATTATTATTCCTTATGAGAAAAATGGAAAAACAGGATTTGGAAAAGCAGAAATTAAGCTTGAAAAAATTCTTACTTTACTTATGCATAACATTTACGTTAATGTGGATTGGAAATCTCCTTGGGGTCACAATAACTTCCGCACTCGGAAGCCTATTCGGCATTGATATTAATAACCCTGTTCATACCCTACTTAACTCAACGGACATCTGGTTAAACCTAATGTTAATAAGTATAGTTGGACCAATATTTGAAGAAATCTTTTTTAGAAAACTGCTGATAGACAGAACAATCAAGTATGGTGCTAAAGTTTCAATAATCCTGTCTGCAGTCATTTTCGGATTTTTCCATGGAAATATTAACCAATTCTTTTATGCATTCCTACTCGGCGGATTTTTTGCATATGTTTACATAAAAACCGGAAAAATAATCTACACAATAATACTGCACATTCTCATAAATTTAATGGGGTCTGTTATCAGCACTTTTGCGATTAAAAGTCTTCAGGCACTGATTTCAAACAGTTATGGGGCAATTGATTTAGCGGTTGTAGCTATTTATACCCTAATCGTTATTTTAACAATATTATTTGGATTAATTGGTTTGTCAATGTTTAAAAAAGCCAAATTCAATGGAAGCAAAACACAAATCCCCTTAAAACATCCGTTAAAAACAAGTTTATTGAATCCCGGAATAATCTGTTTTATAATATTTTATAGTGTAGTGATTATTTTTAACATAATCTCTTAAAAAGAAAAAAATAAGAAGAGAAGTTAAGCCTTATCTTCTCTTTCCTCTTCAATAGCTTCAGTAACGCTATTCAAGATTTGAAGTGATTTGGAAAATGATAGCATAGATAAATCAAAAAACAGCTCAACTCTTTGAAAAATAGATTTATCTTTAAAAATTTATCGCTTTAATATGATATTTTAATTTATTATACAATATGACAAACAAAATCCAAGATATCTAATTGACTATAAATATTTTTTACATTTTTTAATTAGTAATACTTTTTATAAGATTTTTAACGGAATAGTAATACTTTTCATATAAAGATTTATTATTACCTTTTTAATATATAATATATTATTAAAAATTAGGGGAATTATATGAGAAATTATAAAAAATTGTTAATACTATTCATTTTATTATCGTTTTTATTGTTAGTCCCGCCCATTTTCGCTTCATCGGCTAATGATTTAAACACAACCGATAATACCAATGATGAGTTAACTATAACAAACACGGATACCGTTCAAAACAAAACACTGTTCATAATTTCAGACAGTCCTGGAACCAACATTCTAGACTCCGCAAGTGACGATATTTATAATGTGGAAAATTTATCCGGTTTCAATATTGTCTTAAGAAGCGGAGAACAAGTAAAGGACATGAATGAAGAAGAATTATATTCTTTATTTTCATCATCTGACGCATTTATTGGTGAATGGATAAGCACAGATGTAGATTCAGTTTTAACAAATCTTTTGGGAAAATACCCTAATTTATCAAACAAGGAATTATTCTTAATACTGGAACTTCCTTCAGGCAATTTGAATTCAGGCTCCAGTTCCCTTAACCTAATTAGAAACAATACTTTAAATTACGAGAAAATATTCTTATCATACACCAATGACGAATTAATCGATTACTTTAAAAATACAAAAAGAGGAAATTCATATAATGACATTAATAATTACATCAACAATGACGGACATAAGTTCAACAACCTCTTTAATCAGTTAGTGCTTTATAAAAATATTAATGACAAGGATAACCTTAAAAACCAGATTCTGTTCACCTTAAATTATTTGGGTTATGGCTTTTCTTATGACCTTCCGAGTTTTACAGGTACCAAAAACTATGGAATTTACCGTGACAGATGGTATTCACTGGAGGAATATGTTGCTGCTTATTTCGATCCGTCAAGAACACGAACCATAGGAATTCTGGAAAGTACAATGTATATCGTTTCCCAACAGTTACACCCTGTTGACTCAATAATTGACACATTAGAATCAAAAGGATATAATGTAATTCCCGTTTATGCAGCAGGAGGATCTGCTGAACAGTTAAAAGTAATGGTTGAATCCTGGACCAGTGCAGGCAGTGACATATCCGGATTCATATCAAATTCTTCCAATTATAACACTTATGTTGATGCGGTTATTTCCATGGTTGCCTACGGTGTGGGTGGTGAAAACTTCTCAAAAGCTGTTGATTTCTTTGAGGAACTTGGAGTTCCTGTTTTTAGAGCTGTCCACTCAGATTATGTTTCCAATGAAATGTGGGAACTGGGTTCAACAGGCCTCACAACCGAAAAAAGTGACAAATGGTGGCACATTACCATAGCTGAAACCCAAGGAATTATTGATGCAACATTTGTTGGCGGTCAGTCAAGCTATATCTCCAATCTAACCGGAGCAAGAATAGTTACTTATATTCCCCATACCCGAAATATTGACTTGTTGACAGATAGAATTGATTCATGGGTGGATTTAAAATATCTGTCCAATGAGGATAAATTAATCTCAGTAATCTATTATAATTATCCTCCGGGAAAACAGAATATCGGATCAAGTTATCTGGATACAATTAAAAGTATATACAACATCCTTTATACTTTGAAAGAATCCGGTTACAATGTAGGCAATTTACCTTCAAATGTAAGCGAACTTGAAGACTTGATGTTGAAATGCGGTATCAATGTAGCAACCTGGGCTCCCGGTGAACTTGAAAAATTGGCCAATCAATCAGGAGTTACCCTCTTATCCGTTGATGAATATACTTCATGGTTTAATTCTTTAGATGAAATCGTTAAGATACAAGTCCGTGAAGGTCCTGTCGCTTATATCGGAGAGCTCTCAAAAAGAGCCGTTGAACTTGATTATACAGTAACTATCGGAGATACAATTGATGACTGGTTCAATCAGATTATTGCTTTGCTTCCTGAAGATAATTCACAGGAAGCTAAAATAGTTTTGACCAATATCGTATCTGCATTGAAGAATTTCACACAAACTAAAAACTTTGATTACTACAATTTATTTTTACAGTATTTTTATGAATTCAAACTATTGAACATCTCAGGTCTTAACGGCTGGGGAGACAGTCCTGGCAATGTGATGGTTGTAAACCGTAACGGTTCAGAGTATTTTGTTATTCCAGGTTTGACCTATGGAAATATATTCATAGCACCTGAGCCTCAAAGAGGATGGGAATCCGATATCGAAAATCTCTATCACTGCACAGCCGTTGCACCTACACACCAATATCTGGCAGCATATTATTACATGCAGACAAGACATTCCAATGCAATGATATTCATAGGAAGGCATGCTACACACGAATGGCTGCCTGGAAAAGAGATTTTATTATCAGCGACAGATTACGGATCAGTTGTTGTCGGAGATGTTCCTCAGTTATATTTCTATATCGTTGACGGTTTGGGAGAAGCTATTCAAGCAAAAAGAAGAGGATTTGCCGTTATGATTTCACATTTGACCTCTCCGATGTCATACACTCATCTTTATGCTAACTTAACTGTTGCTGCAAGCTTAATTAATGATTATAAAAATAATCCTAAAGAAGAAACAGTCAACCAGCTGCGTGATTTGATTATCAAAAATGACTATTCCATGAACATAGGACTTACAAAAGATGATGTAAATAACATGTCAAGCAATCTTCTTGTAGAGAAGGTCAATAATTTCCTAATTGAAATGCAGTCTGCATTATATCCTTTAGGACTTCATGCATTAGGTGAGCCTTGGAGCGAAAACGATTTGGCAAGTACCGTTTCTGCAATGATGTCCTATGATTATGTCATGGAAAACAATCAGGGAGTCGTCAACCTGTTTGGCGAACTTTCAAACTATTACTTCTCAAAGACATATGACGATTTGTCTGCATTTGACAGGGAATTCGTATTAAACAAATCCTATGACCTCATAAAATCACTGATTTACTGGGATGTTGATACAGTAAACAGCGTACTAATTGCACAAAATGATAAACTTGACAATCCGACATTCCTAGCCTGTCTTAATCTGGCAAAAAATTATATCAACTTAATTAATTTCAGCGTTGAAAATGAATTGAATTCAATGCTGGACGGTTTGAACGGCAGATATATCCCTATTGGCGAAGGTGGAGAAGTTGTTGTCAAACCCTCAGTCCTTCCAACAGGAACCAACATGTTTCAGGACCAGTCATCCGAACTTCCGACAAAAGAAGCATGGGAATATGCAAAAACATTGGCATTATTGACACTTTCTGATTTGAACGACACTACTGAAAAAATCATAATGGGAATCTGGTGTGTCGAAACTGCAAGGGATGACGGTGCATTGGTTTCATCAGTCCTTCACCTTTTAGGTATGAAGCCTGTCTGGACAGATTCATCAAGTGCGGGATATGACGATGAAGGAAATCCGACCGGTAAAAAAGTGGGTTCACTGCCAGAAGTAATAAGATTAAACGATTTGACCCGACCTGACGGATGGGCAAACAAAAGAATAGATGTAACAGTAATTACAAGCGGTCTATTTAGAGACTTATACTCTTCACAGGCCGTGCTTCTGGACAATGCATTCAGAGTAACATTGGCCAGATCATATTTAACATTAATTAGAAACGAAAGCTTAATGAATTCCGAACACGGAAAAGAATTAAAAGAAGCCCTTGAAGGAGTGATAAGTGGAATTAACTATTACGGAGTTTCAAATGAACCTTTAGATTCAAATTATGTTGCACAGCACTGGATTGAAGATACTTTATATTATTTAAGTATAGGATATAATGCAACTTATGCAGGAGAATGTGCAATAACAAGAATATTTGCTCCGCCAAACGGAGATTATGGTGCTGGAATATCCAAATTGGTATCAATGTCATGGACATGGAATGAAACAAGCGAACTTGCTGATTTCTACCTTGGAAGAATGGGAAACATGTATTCCAAAAACTACTGGGGAGATACAAATCCATTGGTTTTCCTAAGAGCCCTGTCAAATTCAGATACAATCGTGGCAAGCCGCAACACCAACCAATACGGTGTGCTTGACAATGACGACTTCTTTGATTACTGGGGCGGTTTGTCAATGACCGTGGAGGAGATTTCAGGAAAAGCTCCAAAATTCAATGTATTGATGTATGCCAATAAGAATACCGCTTATATCTCCTCTTTAGAAGAAGTGATGTACAAGGAAATCGCTGCAAGATATGATAATCCAGAATGGATTAGTGGAATGATGAAAGAAGGATACAGCGGTGCCCGTTATATGTCAAACAAATTTGTAAGCAATTTACATGGTTGGCAAATTACAAGACCATCCGCTGTTACAGACGATTTGTGGAACAGGGTTTATAATACATATTACAATGACAAGTATGGATTAGGTGTCAAAGACTGGTTAATGACCGGAAATAATGCTTATTCACTTATTTCCATGAGCGGAACCATGCTTACAACCATCCATGACGGATATTGGAAAGCCAGTGATGCTACAGTCAGGGACATTGCAAACACATGGGCACAGGCAACTGTTCAAAACGGTGTTGCATGCTGTGACTGCAGCTGCGGCAATATTGCAATGATGCAGTGGGCCGCCCAATATGTGAATCCGGACATTTTGGCACAACTGCTTCCTAAATTATATGAAGCTACAAAAAATCCGGTATTTTTAAACAATACACAATCAACTGTCCCTCCGGAATCTCAAACCAACAACAATCAAAAGGAAGCTTCAACACAAAATCCCGTTGAAGGCTCCACATCTTCCTCAACATTCAAATCAAATTCATCTTCAACAAGTGACAATGTTGCCCAAAACGGCAATACCCAAGGGGATGCATTTTCAAATGTTGGTCAGGGAACTGAAATAGCAGAAGCAGGAAGTTCATCAGCACAAGGTGCAGACGTTAAAAAATCAGTTGAAATCAATCCTATAACTTCTCAGTCTGCAAGTGAAGTGGGATTATCAATCGTTGCTGTTTTAGCTATTTTATGTTTAATTATGGTTGTAGCAGTGGGCTACTTCAGAAATAAAGATGATATTGATAAAGATCAGGATTTAGATAAACTTTTCAAAGAAAAACTATAGGTGTTTGAATGGATGCAATTAATATTTTATGGCAAGTGGGAATTTTATCCGCCGTTTTAATTTTTGGAATCAAATTAGGTCTTGCAACAGGCCTTGCAAATATGTCAAGGAAATATCTGGCATTGGTTTCAATAGGTTATGGTGGAGGAGTACTGATACTAACAGAAATATCCTCATATTTCACAAAACAGATTACAGATTTAATTTATACTTATAACTTTGAGTTCTTCTTGATTATGGCATTGATTATGATTCTGGCAGGAATATTCACAATAAGAGAATATAAGGTATTTGAAAAAAACACCACCGCAGCCACCTGCATGGCGGTTGTAGCACCATGCCCATGCTGTTTCGGTTCCATTATTGTGAGCATAATGCTTGTGGCGCCAACCGTAGGATTGGGACTCATGGATTTAAGTTTCATTGTAGCGGGTGCACTGGTTTTGACTATTGTCCTGACCTACTTCGCATCCAATTATCTTGTGAAATTTATTAAAAAACCGTATCCTATCGTCTTAGGTAATTTCATGTTCTTTTTAGGAATTTATTTCCTATTATCAGCGCTGTTCTTACCGAACATTACAGCCATGATTCAAAATCCGATGGATGGAATAACAATATCATCCCCATATTACCTGATTGGGGCATTGATTGTAATGCTTGTAATTGTTGCGATTGGCGGAATAATTTCAAGGAGAAATAGTAATTTTAATTAGGTGATTTAATGGTATCAACAATTCCCGGAAGTGAAATATTAACTTCAACCTTGAATATGATTTCTCAAAGCCTGCAGATTCCTGTAATCATATTTTTAGTAATCTTTGCAGTATTTGCTGTTTTAGCTATTGGCGGGCTTATTTCAGAATACACCTCAAGAAAGAAAATCACTCCCGACATGATCGAACAGCTGATTTATTCGATTTCCAATGCAAATTCTTTAGAAGAAATAAAAAACATTATTGAAAATTCAAATATTTACAACTCCCAAAAGGTAGTTTTAATTAAAATATTACGTTCAAGTTCTTTAACTGTGGATTCAAGACATGCTTTGGCTAAAAAACTGATTGAATTTGAAGAAAATAATTTTGCAAAAAAAATTGAAAAAACCGATGTCGTTACACGTATTGGACCGACTTTAGGTTTAATGGGTACATTAATACCTATGGGTCCGGGGCTTGCGGCATTGGGCGCAGGAGATGTCAATACCTTAGCCAATGCAATCATTGTCGCATTTGATACAACAGTTGTGGGTATCGGCGCCGGAGCAGTGGCATATTTTGTATCCAAAGTAAGGCGCAGATGGTATGAAGAGTACTTGTCCAATTTAGATGCACTGGCTGATGCATTACTCGATAAATTAAGTCAATAAGGGGTTTTTGTCATGGTCCGAGAAAAAGGTCGCAAAAGGTTTTCAGAAGGCGAAGAAGATCCGATGGCTGGAACTTCAAATCTTGTTGATGCAATGCTTGTAATAGCAGTTGGCTTGTTGATTTTTGTTGTTATAAGCTGGAATATGCAGAGTGTCGTATTTCAAAATCAGGAACAGCAGACATTTGATGAATCCTCACCTGACGTGACCGAAGTGTCAGAAGGTCAAGTCCTGAATGAGACTCCCGACTCTTCCAACAGTTCAGGTCAAGGTTATATGGAAATGGGTAAAGTCTATAAAGACCCATCGACGGGCAAGCTAATAATGGTTGAAGGATAACAACATTCCTTTAACAAACTTATATTTTTTTTATCTATTAAACTTTATTTTATCTTCTTTTTTTGAGAATATTTAGAAAAATTTATATTAGTATTACTATATACTATAATTGTACTAATAAACTTAATAAACTTTAAATTTTTTTTATTACTTTAAGTTTTGGTTTTGTACGATGAAATATTTCAATAAGGGATTATGATGAGAAATAAAAAAATTTTTATACCTATTTTACTTTTCATGGTTGTCCTCTCAATTGGTGCAATATCTGCTCAGGATGTAGATGATGCAATTGCATCCAACAGCGAAAACGACATTCTTGGGACCTCCGGGTCCGTTTCAGGAGGAGTTGACGTTGAAACTGAAAACCCTTGGGCTACAAGCGGTGCCCTCAATTATACAATTCCTGACGATGCAACAATTAAGAGTGCTGATGTTTATGTGAATGTTTACGGCGGTAGCGCCCAGAATACATATGGGGCAAATGCCAACATCACAATTACAACAGAAAAAAATGAAACTAAATACTATGAATCATTATGGACCGCAGACGGGAGTACTGACGGGACTGTCTATACAGTAAATGACCACACTACAAAATGCTATTCCGACTATATGATTCATTATGACGTAACAAGCATGTTAGATGGCTTGAAAGGAGACTTTAAAATTAATGTTGACACTTTCCAAATGGAAAATAAATCATTTGACGGTAGAATCAAATTGATAGCATTAGTTTTAGCATATGATGACAGTGATGGTGACTCAATTAGTTATTGGATTAATGATGACCAGTTATGGACCAAAACAAGTGCCACAGTTACTTTTGATACAGGCAGCGTGGATAAAATCTTTGATGCTAACCTGTGTAATATTGTCCTTTCAAGTGGCGACGGCACTTACATGATCAACGGCGAGATATTAGGCGATGCCACTGTACACGAATCCGGTGATTATTATCAGTACAATGAGTGGAATGTGAATGATGTTGTTAAAGCAAATAAGAAAACAGATTTGACCGTTATGTATGCTGGAACTAGCTCATATGGTTCAATTAAAAATGTTCTTTCTGTTTTAACCATTTCCAACAATTTAATTACAGATGTTTCAATAACTCCGGAATACACAAGTGTTCCTTCAGTTTATGCAGGCACTAACAATACTTTAACCATCAAAGTTAAAACTACAAAAGCAGGCAAATACGCCATTAACTTATATGCAGATGACAGTAAAGTAAACGGAACAGAAATCGATTTGGCAGAAGGTGAAAACACCATTTTATTAACTGACCCTACAATCAGACCTCTCGATGAAACCACCGTTAACGGTGCTGAAAACAAAATGGTCAAATATACAGTCGATATACTCAGTGACGATTCCACTGTATACAGCAAAGAAGCATCCTTCCCTGTTTTGTATAACGGTAATTTAGGTTACGATATGGAATATGATATGAACGGTTTCACAGAATATGTAGCGCATATTACTGGAGATATTGTAATTGATGTTAAAGACGTAAGTTCCTATTTAAGTGCTTCTGCAATGAACAGAACCGACGTTTGGGCAGTCAACTTAACTGAAAACTCCGAACTTGTCGGTGCAACATTAATCATTCCATACAACTGGTTTAATGCAAGAGACTACAATGAAACCATTGACATGTTTAATTTAACATTCAACGGCGAAACAATCAATGCCTATGGATTTTACAGAGACCAAGGAAACTTAGGAAATTACGGTAAATACGGATACGGTTATTTAGAATACGACGTAACTAATTTATTAAATACAAAAGGTGACAATACACTTATCTTAAACAAAGTCAATCCTACCCCTGCAGTCTACCCAAGCGTATTATTCTACCTCTACAACACAGAAGGAGGCAGCATCAAAGAAATTGACTATCTCGCAGGAGTTGATTTATTAGCAAATACCAATAACAAGGCAGGCAGACCCGTAAAATCAGATATTATGATAGGATTAGATAAAGAGGAATATAAAAGTGTAAAGCTCTATGCTTTAGCAGCCAGTGCACAAGCAGGTGAAGGTAATCTTATCATCAACGGTAATGAAATTGCAGACATCTGGACTGGAACCAGTTCCACAACAGACCTATTCACAACAGACATTACCGACATGATAACACAAGAATTTAACATTACATTTGTCGCTACCGGCAGCACTATCCTAGCTCTACCTCAATTCATAGTGGCTGATTACGGATATGGCTTCACTATCGACTCAATCCAAACTGAATACACAAGCGTTCCAACCTGTTATGCCGGAACAAACAACACATTAACCGTTACAATAAACACTAACACAGCAGGCGAATTCGAAATCGAACTATGGGCTGATGACCAACAAGTCGACACAGTCACTATTAACTTAACTGAAGGAAGAAATACAGTACTATTAACCGACCCAACAATCAGACCTGTCGATGAAACTACTGTAAACGGTGCAGACAACGATAAAGTCACTTACTTAGTTGGAGTATCTTTCAATGATCTGACAAGTGAAAAAGATATAACCGTTCCAGTCCTATACAACGGTAACTTAGGCTACAACATGGAATATAATATTACCGGATTTGAAAATATCGCCCCTATTACTTTCAACGGAGATATAGTAATTGACATTAAGGATGTAAGCTCCTATTTAGGTGCTTCCGCAATGAACAGAACCGACGTTTGGACCGTTGATTTGGATGATAACTCTGAAATTACTACTGCATTCATTTATGTTCCATACAATTGGTTCAATGCTAAAGCTTACACTGAAGACAGCAGTATGTTCAATGTAACATTTAATGGTGCTAGCGTTACCCCAATCGCATGGTACAGAGACCAAGGAAACTTAGGAAACTACGGCCAATACGGATACGGTATTTTTGTCTATGATGTAAGTGATTTGATTGAAACTGGAGACAATTCACTTGTTTTAAACAAAGTCAATCCTACACCTGCAGTCTACCCAAGTGCATTAGTATACATGTACGACACTGAAGGCAGCACAGCATATAAGACAGCTTATATCTTAAATGGTGCTGACTTACTTTCAAACGCAAATAATGTCGCAAAAAGAACTGCAAAAGCAGACACCGAAATAACTGTTGACACTGATGATATTGATAATGCAGTACTTTATGTATTTGCGGCCAGTGCTCAAACCGGTGAGTCCAATATAGTATTTAACGGCAACGTTTATGAAAACGTTTGGAACGGAACCAGTTCCACAACTGACCTGTTCACCGCTGATGTAACCGGTTTAATTAATGACACCAATTCAATTTCATTTGTTGCTACCGGTTCAACCATTTTGGAATTGCCACAAATCATTGTAACTTCAAATACTAAAACAAAAACAGCACTTATCACTCCAACCAGAGTAATCAGTGTTGCAAACGGTATTATCGGTTATGATTACCAATTCATCCTTAAAGATGAAAACGGCAACGCATTAGCTGGCAAAGAAGTATCTGTTATATTCAACGGCGAAACCCAAACCGTAACCACTGATGAAAAAGGCTGGGGAACAGCAACAGTGAAAGCCGGTGCCGAAGGTACATATGAAGTAACAGTAAGCTTTGAAGGTGATTCCGAATATAGTGAAATTAGTCAAACAGCCACCATCAAACTGGTTAAAGAGAAAACTCAATTTATTGCTCCAGACAGAGTCGTTTATGTCCAACAAATGTCTCGAGGATACACATACTCTGCCATTCTCAAAGACCAAAACGGTAACACCTTAGCTAATAAAAAAGTTCTTTTCAAATTCAATGGAGAAAGCATAGTCACATATACTGATGAAAACGGTTGGGCTACTGTTAAATTAACTGCAGTAAATGCAGGAGAACAAACAGTTACAATCAAATTTGCAGGAACCGCAAGCTGCTACTATGAAACAAGCATAACAAAAACCATTAAGATTGTTCGTGAACAAAGCAAATTAAGCGTACCTGATAAGACATTCCCTGTATCAGTTGAAAAGAAAGTCACAGCAACCTTAAAATCAAAATCTGACAATCCAGTATATGGTGCTAAAGTTACCTTGACCGTCAATGGAAGAACATACACCGCAACCACTGACAATTCAGGAATTGCAACATTTTCCATAGACATTAATAACCTAGGTACTTTCTCAGCAACCACCAAATTTGATGACAGCAGATTCTTTGCAGCAACAAGTGTAACATCAAAAATATATATTATTTAAGAGACATACGTCTCTTAAACCTTATTTTTTTTTACAAAAAAGTTTTTTAAATTTAAACTAGATTATACATCGAAATTTAAATAATCAAAAAAAATAGAACAATGAGAGTTACTATTCACTAATAACCTCATAACATTAGTTAAATTAACTAATACACCATCATATTAAAATGATATAACAAACAATAGTTATTTCAATTCTAACATCAAAGAAATGAATCTAAGCCTTATCTTCTCTTTCCTCTTCAATAGCTTCAGTAACGCTATTCAAGATTTGAAGTGATTTGGAAAATGCAGGCATACCTGAGGTCAATAATACAACCCTTAAAACATCCACGATTTCTTCTTTAGTTATGCCCAGTACTTCAATTGCACTCCTGATTTGTTTTTTGGTAGCTCTTGGATCTGCACGAGACGCGGTGATACCAATGGCTATTAATTTTTGAGTTTTATAATCCAAGACTTTTCCATCCCATACAGTATCGTTAATGTCAGATACTAACTCATATAAATCAGGATACTCATCTTTTAATTCTCGGATACCTTTACCGTAATATACGTCGCCTTTCATATAACTCTCCTCAAAATAATTTTAATTAATTAATGATTTAATTTTTAAGTTATATATAATTAATAGCTATTTCATAAAAATGAAAATGTTTTTAGAGGTATATAAATTACATCACCATCCTTTTTTACAGAAGAGTAGTTATTTGCAACCACTATACCATATTGACAATTATATTTGTTGATGGCATGTTTAATCTGTAGTTTCTTTTTCTTTCCACGACCTACCTCGATTGGAATGATGTTTTCGCAATCTTTTCTAGGTTTTCAAGAAGGAACCCTTCATAATCATCACTCCCAAGCAATGGGTTTCCCACTTTGGTTGACAGGGCATGTCTGATGCTGGGTGTTGCAAAATAATATTTCCATGATTTTTTAACCCTTTTGGCTGAACCACCATACGGCTCACAATGGAAAATCAGATGGGTCTTTTCAAGCAAATCCAATATCTTATTTACATTTGCAGTTGATGTTTTCAAGTAATTTGCCAAATTCGCTTGTGTTAATTCTCCCGGCTGTTGGAGAGCAAGATATCTTAAAATACGCTTTGCATGGGATTGGTTTTCAGATGAAAGCTCTTTTATTTGCGGCATGTCTTTTGTAATGACCCTTTGTGTAATTTCAACCAAATCCTCACATATTTCCCGATGAGACTTTTTGTCAAACAATATTGGAAAACCACCGAATTTAAAATATTCCTCCCAATCTGTAGAAGAGTAATCCCAGCAATTGGTCAATAAGTTATTTGCTTTAAATTCTGATGATAAAACATTATTAATATCTCCACCGAATATCAAATCTCTTAAATCAGCAGCCAAACAACTTACGTCAATACCATATTTTAATTTTAAATGCTGTGTGTAGTTTAGAGGGGTTATGGATTTTTTACGCATTCTTCTTGCAAGATCATCACTGCGTTCCAAATGAAGAGCCGAAGAACCTGTAAATATCATGAAAATATTATATGATTTATCATATATTACTTTTCCAGAGGAAGCCCATTTTTTATCGATTTGTGATTCATCAACGAATATGAAAACCTTTTCATCTAAATTTCTCAAGTTTGCATGAAATATGTTTTTCAGGTATACTTCAACCATCTGTCTTATATTGCATTCAACCAGATCATTTAAATCATCAAAGGAAATGTATAACACATTATTGGGAGGAATATTCTTTTCTTTTAAGAGATATTCATATGCCTGTAGAATCAATGTTGTTTTGCCAACACCCCTAAGACCTGGCAAAACTATAATCTTATTTGAAGTATCTTCTTTTAAAAAAGTATCCAAGTATCCTTTTATCTCATCCAATTCTTCTCGGGAGTTGAATTTCATATTA
>CADAOO010000010.1 GCA_902789505.1 uncultured Methanobrevibacter sp.
TTACTAATGAATGATTAGGTTGGTGATAACATTAGCAAAATTCCGGAATTGAACGTCGAAAAAACTAAAGATGATATCGTTAAGTTCATTCAATCAAAAGTGTCCGAAGCAAAAACCGATGGAATTGTTGTCGGCTTAAGCGGAGGAATAGATTCAACATTGATTGCATACTTGGCATGTGAAGCGGTTGGAAAAGAAAATGTTTTTGGAATCATAATGCCTTCCACTACAACACCAACTGAAGATAAGATTCATGGAATTTCAATAGCCCAAGGTCTGGGAATCGATTATAAGGAAATAGCTATTGACAGTATCTTAAATGAATTTTTATTCATGACCCAGCTTGAAGAAGATAACCTGGCTATTGGAAACCTCAAAGCCAGAATTAGAATGTCAATCATTTATTTTTATGCTAATCAAAAGAAATACTTAGTGAGTGGAACAGGCAATAAAAGTGAAATCCTAATCGGTTACTTTACAAAGCATGGCGACGGCGCGTGTGATATTGAACCGATCGGGGATTTGTACAAAACTGATGTTTTTAAATTAAGCAGATACATGGGCGTTCCAGAAGATATCATTGAAAAACCGCCACGTGCGGGATTATGGAACAATCAGACAGATGAAGCAGAAATTGGAATGTCTTATGACTTAATTGATCAAATTCTTTATCAGTACTGTGAAAAAAGCAAAAAAGATAAGGAAATCTCAGAGATGCTGGAAATCCCAGTCGATGACGTTGATATGATTATTGATAAAATAAACAGGAACAAACACAAAAGCAAAGTTCCTGAAAGTCCTCAAAAAACAATCTTATAAATGGTGATTTAGTGAGCGAAAATATAGAAAAAAAATGGCAGAAAAAATGGGAAGATGCAAAGCTATTTGAATCTAATCCCGATGAAAGAGAAAAATTATTCATTACCGTAGCTTTTCCATATCCTAGTGGAGCTATGCATATCGGTCACGGACGTACTTACACGGTTCCTGATGTTTATGCCAGATTCAAGAGAATGGAAGGATACAATGTATTATTCCCAATGGCATGGCACGTAACCGGCGCCCCAGTTATTGGAATTGCAGACAGGATTAAAAGGAAAGACCCTTGGACACTGGATTTGTATGAAAGGGTTCACGGCGTTCCAAAGGAAACCTTACCCAAATTAGAAGATCCGGAATACATCGTAAAATACTTCTCTACAGAATATCATGAAGTGATGGAAGAAATGGGCTATTCCATTGATTGGAGACGTGAATTCAGAACAATCGACCCGACATACAAGAAATTCATCGAATGGCAAATCACTACCTTGTATGAAAAAGGATTGATTGCAAAAGGAGAACACCCCGTCAAATACTGTCCAAACTGTGACAACCCTGTGGGAGACCACGACCTGCTTGAAGGGGAAGGAGTTGGAGTAAACGAACTTACATTGCTCAAATTTAAAATAGACGATAAAATCCTCGTAACCGCAACATTAAGACCTGAAACCATCGTCGGTGCAACCAACATCTGGTTAAACCCTGATGTCGAATATGTTTTAGTCAATGCCGAAGGGGAAAACTGGGTAATTACAAAGGAAGCTCACTACAACTTAAAAAACCAAATCAAGAATTTGGAAATTATCTCAGAAATCGATCCTAACGATTTAATAGGCAAAATGGCTACAAATCCATTTACCGGCAATGAACTGCCAATTTTCCCTGCCAGTTTCGTGAGCGCATCATACGGTAGTGGAGTGGTATTTTCAGAACCTGCCGATGCTCCGGCAGACTACATTGCACTTCAGGACCTAAAGAAAAATGATGAAATGATAGCAAAATACAATTTAGAAGGAATCATCGATAATGTGGTTCCTATTCCTGTATGTACCCTTAAAGGATACGGCGAAATTCCGGCAGCAGATATCATTGAACGTTTGGGAATCACAGACCAGAACGATGAAAAATTACATGAAGCTACTAATGAACTGTACAAAGCTCAACACAGTAAAGGTACAATCATCGAATCAATTCCAGGATTTGGAGGTAAAAAAGTCCGCATCGCTCGTGAAGAGCTAAAAGAACAATTAATTAATGACAATATGGCAACAATAATGTATGACTTTGCTGAAAGACCTGTCGTGTGCAGATGCGGAAACAACTGTGTCGTTAAAATTATGGATGACCAATGGTTCATGAAATACGGCAATGAGGAATGGACCGAAAAGACCCTGAAAGTTCTTGAAGGGGAAACAATCATTCCGAAAGAGCTTAAAAATAATTTCGACTATTACATTAACTGGCTGGATGACTGGGCATGCTCAAGAAAAGTGGGGCTTGGAACAAGACTCCCGTGGGACAACCAATGGCTGATTGAACCGTTAACCGATTCAACAATTTACATGTCATATTACGCAATTGCCAAATATCTAAGGGATATGAATCCGGACGATTTAAACTTGGCTTTCTTTGACAAGGTACTGTTAAACAAAGATTCCGGTGACATTACCGTTCCTGAAGAAAAAGTTGCCGAAATCCAAAACGAATTTAACTACTGGTATCCTCTCGACTGGAGATTGTCTGCAAAAGACCTTGTAGGAAACCACTTGAGCTTTTTAATGTTTGCCCACAGTGCAATTTATCCTGAAGACAAATGGCCGAAAGGAACCGTTGTCTTTGGAATGGGCCTTCTGGAAGGAAACAAGATGTCCTCATCAAAGGGTAACGTGATTTTACTTAAGGACGCCATTCGTGATTACACAGCAGATGTCGTGAGACTCTTCCTAATGGCTTCAGCCGAACCATGGCAGGACTTTGACTGGAGAGAAAAAGAAGTGCTCGGTACAAAAAGAAGACTAGAATGGTTTAGAGAATTTGCAGCCAAAGTTGAAGAAATCAAAGGTTCACCGCTTGACTTAAGCAACATCGAAAAAGTTGAGCTCACAAGAACCATTGACTTATGGATGATGAGCCAGCTAAACGAGCACATTAAAAAATCAACCGAAGCTCTGGAAGTTTTCCAAACAAGACAGGCTTTACAGGATTCATTGTTCCTGCTTAAAAAAGATGTTGACCATTATCTATATAGAATCAAACATATAATTGATTCACAGGACCCTGCAGTCATTTATGTATTGTCAACCATCTTAGAATCATGGATAAGACTTCTAGCACCGTTCACACCACATACATCAGAGGAATTATGGTCCAAGTATGGCGGAGAAGGTTTTGTAAGTCAGGCCAGCTGGCCGGAATATGACCCTGAATTGGTAAGTCCCGAAATTGAAAAATCAGAAGAGCTGGTTGAAAACATCATTAAGGATATTGGACACATCAAACAGATGGTCGGGGATGAAGTTGAAAAAATCCACATTTACCTTGCTCCCGACTGGAAATGGGACCTGTACAAAATAGCTGATGAAGTTGGAAAACCTGATATCGGTCAGATTATGGGAAGGGCTATCGGAGCTAAAATCTATGATGACAAAAAAGAGATAGCAATGGTGGCTAAAAAAATCAGTAAGGAAATTACCAAAACAAGATACATCGGCAAAATCAATGAGGAAGAAATTCTTACAGATGCCCTTGACTACATAAAGGAAGAATGCGGCAATGAAATAATCATCCACACCGATGACTCATACGACCCGCAAAACAAGGCAAAAAATGCAATGCCTTACAAACCTGCAATATTTATGGAATAAAAAATTTATTCCAAACTTATTTTTTCTTTTTAAACATTTCTTAAATCCATATCCTAATTTTAAATACTATAAAAATAAATATTTAATTAACTCTCATAAATTGAGTTTTTTAATTTATTAAAATAAAAGGTGAAAAAATGGAAATTACTGAAATAATACAAGATGCTTTGGCTTATCCTATTAATAACATAAAAGCATTTATAATCTATCTGATTCTAGGTATAATTTTAGGCATAGCAACTGCCGGAACTGTTGGGGCTGTTGCTGCAAGTGCTGCAATAGATAACGTATTGGCAGCTTTAGGATCTGGAATCATTGGAGTAGTTATTGCTCTTTTTATTGCATTTATAATTACTGGTTACGAATTAGATATTGTTAAATATGGTATTGAAAGAAACAGCGGTGCACCTGGAATTGACATCGTAAGGCAATTCATAAACGGTGTGAAATTGTTTGCTGTAGAGATTGTTTACTTCATTATTCCAATCGTCATCAGCGCAATTTTAGCAGTAATATTCCAACACTGGGTATCCATATTGATTGCAGCAATATTGGGTATCATATTTGGTTTAGCTGCTTTCATGGCTCAATGCAGATTAGCTAAAACCGGAGATATAGGTTACGCATTATCAATTATGGATGCTATTGACGACATCAGCAGAGTAGGAGTTGTAAAACTATTGTTACTGCTCATTATTATATTCATAATTGCGTTTATCTTATATTTCATTGTAGGACTTATCTCTCAATGGAATCCTACTGTTGGTGGAATCATAATGGGTATTGTAGGTGTTTACATCACATTCTTCAGTGCTAGAGCAACAGGTTTAATATACTCTGACGTATAAATAAACCTTCTTTTTTTCTTTTTTTATTTAAAAATAGTTATAATTTTCTGGCAAAGACCAGATATCCGCTATGACCAACCATGCGGGTTTTCGGCCTTACACCCTGAGTTCTAACTTCCAAACCACGTTCTAAAAGTTCAATGATTTCAATATCATAAAATCCTAATTTTTTAGCAACCCTGTAAGAGGTTTCAGCCTGGTCTATGTATGGTGCATATACTGCCAGCCATCCTCCGACATTTAAAGAATCCATCACATCCTCAAATATCTCATATGGCTTGGGCAAATCCAAAAAGATTAAATCGATGTTATCCTCATCAATGCCATCCTTAATGTTTCTGTTTTTAACTTCAATATTGGTTATGCCGAAGTTGTCAATATTCTTCTTTGCAACTTCAGCGAAATCTTCACGGATTTCATAGGTATAGACACGACCCGTTTCACCTACGACATTTCCAAAATTAAGTGCAATGGCTCCTGCACCTGTTCCGGCATCGACTACCCTTGAGCCCGAACCCAAACCCGTATGAGCTAAAACCTGCCCAATATCCTTTTTGATAAGTATTGAACATCTGCGATCCATTAAATCAATGAAATCATTAATGTTAGGTTTTACGATTTTAAATGTGTGGTCAAGATGGCTTTTAACTTCATCCCCTATTTGGGCACTGTCGAGAACGTCTGCCTTGACAATTCCCAAATCACTTTGAAATTCCACTCCAGGTTTTAAAATATACTTCTTACCACGTTCATCTAAAATCATTTTCATATTTAACACCTAATTTTCAAGCTCCGCCAATCTTTTTACTCTTTTTAAGGAATCCGGGTGAGTGGAAAGCAATTCCATGATTCCGTTCTTTTTGGAAATTTTTACATTTGAATTAGCTAATCTCCTTAACTCCTCTTCGGAGATGCGTCCATCTCCATCAAAATCAATCTGCCGGAAATCGACAACATCATTCTTGGCATTATTTATATCATTAACAAAGAATGCGCGATTTGTATTCAAATCCTTGATAGTTTCATCACTGCATCTGGCCGCACCATAAGACAATTTATAAAGCGCTGAAACCAAAGCGGCAGGATGATTGCCGAATTCTACACTGGCTGCATCGGCATAGTATTCTCTTGTTCTTGAAATGAAGAGTACCAGCAGTTGTCCTATTAAATAAAACAGATAACCTAAAATTCCTATGATAATACCTCCGTCTCTGCTGTCTCCTGAAAACATGAAGGATAATGCAATATAATAACAAATCATAGGGATTACACTGACCGCAGCGGTGATTGCCATGTCATTATGTTTAATATGACCCATTTCATGACCCAATACAGCTTTCAGTTCATCACGGTCTAGCAGACCCAATATCGGTCGGGTTATTGCAATATGTCCGCTTCTGCTTGTTCTGCCATATGCAAATGCATTTGGAATGTTGATTTCAGACAAACCGATTTCAGGTTTTGGAATGCCGGCAGCATCAGCCAATTCCTGAACCATTTGGTGGATGTGGGGAGCTTCCGCTTCGGATAATGGCCTCACATTCATTGAACGTTTAACAAGTGATGGGCCAAACCAATATTGTAAAAATACAATCAAAACACTTATACCTGCGTAAAGTCTCCAACTGTATATCCCCAAATACCTTCCAACAGCAAGGATAAGGAAATAAACAATTGTAAACATGAAAATTGAGGTGAGTATCATTCTTAATCTAAGTTTCCATGTACCTCTCATTTTTAACACCTAAAAAATTTTTATTAATACTTTTCAAGTACTCTCACACTTGAATTATATATAACCCTTTCAAATATAAAACATTATCCAAAACTTAATAATTGACAAAAAACATATCAAGTTACAGTGAAAAAATGGTGATTAAATGACTGGACCATGGGTAGAAAAATATAGACCACAAACATTAGAAGACATTGTAGGACAAAAACAAATCATAACAAGACTTGAAAAATATGTTGGCGAAAAAAGCATGCCCAATTTAATGTTTACCGGACCGGCAGGTGTTGGAAAAACCACAACTGCACTTGCACTTGTAAAATCAATTCTTGGCGAATACTGGAGGCAGAACTTTTTGGAATTGAACGCCTCCGACGCAAGGGGAATTGACACAGTAAGAGACCGCATTAAAAATTTCTGCAGATTGAAACCTGTTGGAGCTCCATTCAGAATAATCTTTCTGGACGAAGTTGACAACATGACCAAGGACGCCCAGCATGCGCTTCGTCGTGAAATGGAAATGTATACCAAAACAGCTTCATTCATACTTTCATGTAACTATTCCTCAAAAATAATTGATCCTATCCAGTCAAGATGCGCCATATTTAGATTTGCACCAATAAAAGGTGAAGAAATAGCTCAAAGGTTAAGATACATTTGCGAAAGCGAAGGATTTGAAGCTGATGACAAAGGTCTTGAAACAATTGTTTACTTTGCTGAAGGAGATATGCGTAAAGCTGTTAATGTCCTGCAGGCAGCCGCAAGCGAAGGGGAAGCGATTACAGAGGAATCCGTTTATGAAGTTGTCTCTAAAGCAAAACCCCAAGACATCGGCAACATGATAAACAAGGCATTGACAGGTGACTTTTTGGGTGCCAGAACCATTCTAAGAGAAACAATGGTCCTTCAAGGAACCAGCGGCGAGGACATGGTCAGCCAAATTTATTCAGAAGTTTCCAAAAGAGTTTCAGAAGGAAAAATGGAAGCTGATTTTTATATTGATTTAATTGAAGCAATAGCAGATTGCGATTTCAGAATAAGAGAAGGAGCAAATCCAAGAATACAACTTGAAGCTTTGTTAACTAAATTCATCTAAGGTATAGAAATGTTATGGACTGATAAATACCGACCACAAACCTTAGATGAAGTGGTTGGTAACAATAAAGAGAAGGAAATAATCCAAAATTGGGTAAGAAACTGGAAAAACGGTAACCCGCAACAGCCATTACTACTGGTCGGACCTCCGGGCATCGGAAAAACCACACTTGCACTCGTGATTGCAAAAGAGTTTTCAGAATCAATTGAGCTCAATGCAAGTGATAAACGTTCACAGGACATTATTAAAAGTACTATTGGCGAATCCTCCTCTTCAAAATCCCTTTTTGGAGATGAGTACAAATTAATCATAATGGACGAAGTGGACGGAATTCATGGTACCAATGACCGCGGCGGAGTCAAAGCCATCGGAGAAATCATTAAAAATTCCAAACACCCCATGATTTTAATAGCCAATGATTTTTACTCAAAGAGGATTACATCAATTAAAACAAAATGTACTGTCATTAAAATGGCCAAAGTCAGAAGTCCAAGCATTAGAAAAGCCTTAAAGGAAATAGCTCAAAAAGAAGAAATAAAAGCCAATCCGAAGGCACTTGATTTGATAGCAAAAAAATCCAATGGAGATATGCGTTCTGCAATCAACACCCTGCAGGCACTTTCCGATACTGATGAAGTGCTGGAACCTGCCGATGTTGAAAACCTAAGAACAAAAGATGACAGATCAGACATTTTCAATGCAATAACCGGAGTATTAAAAAGCAAAAATCCACAGCATGTAAGAGAAGCCCTAAGAGTTGATGAGGATCCGACACTTGTCATGGAATACATTGCAGAAAATATTCCAAGGGAATATGCCAACAAGAATGAAATCAAAAAGGCATATGAAAATATTGCCAAAGCCGATTTATACTTTGGAAGAGCACAGCGCAGCAGAAACTATGGATACTGGAAATATGCAAGTGACTTTATGGGAATCGGTGTAAGCAGCTCCAAAAAACAGACCTACAAAAAATTCACAAAAATACAGACCCCAACCATATTCACATTAATGGGTCGTAACAGAGGAAAAAGAAACCTTAGAGATGGAATTGCAGAAAAAATGTCAGTCAAAATGCACATATCACATGCAATAGCTATTTCAATGTTTCCTTATCTTGAAATAATGTTTAAAAATGATGAACTTGCATGGGAAATCTCCGACTTTCTAGAACTTGAAGATACTGAAATCAAAAGATTCAGAAAGAAAGTAATCCCTAAAAAAGTCATAAAAAAGATGGAAGCCAAAAAAGCTCAAATGAGAGTTGAAGAGCGTGACAGGAGATTTGAAGAACTTCAAAATCAGATGATGAATGCTCCTGAAGAAATTGCAATAGAAGAGGAACCTGCTGAAGAACCGCTTCCATTTGAAATTCCGGGTCTGGATGATGAAAAGGAAATCACTGAAGAAGAACCTCAGCAAATAAAAGAAAAAGAACCTGAAGAAGAACCTCAAAAAGTCAAAGAAAAGGAAGTTGAAGAGAAACCTGAAAAAGAAAAAGCTAAAAAGAAAACTGATAAGCAGGTATCACTTTTCAGTTTCTAATTTTTTCGCAATAAATTCGGAAGCGCTGACGACATTCTCCTTATACTGCGGGGCAACATCATCCAAAAATCTGGAAAATGAAATAGCCAGTTCATCGGTGTTTTCATTTTTTATTGTATTTCGACCATCCATTTCCAAAAATGAATTAATCCAATCCAAAGGAACATTAATCAAAGGATAGATTTCATTGGTTGTATCCCTGAAATTTATTCCATCACCTGCAAAGATGCCTGAAAAAATATTGTTTACCTCATCATCCAAAATTAGGGGATTGACAGCCAAATCATGATCCCCCTCATAAACCAGTTCTACGCCATATTTACGGGTGTACGGCTCCATCAACACCTCAATGATGAAATTGTCCTTCGGCATGAGTATTTTGGAGTTAGGTCTGATTTCCAAAGCCAGGTGCTTTGATGATTTTGAGCAGATTTTTTGAAATAACGAATTTCTGACAACTTCAATTTCAGGATATTGTTTATTGAATGTGGCCTCACGAGTCCTCGAAAACTTTGAAAACCTCAGGTTGTTGATGTAGATTTTTTGGGTAGTGTATGAAATAAAACGGGTGTCTACGCCGATTATCTTAAGAAATTTCAATACATCCTTTTTTGAATCAGAAAATTTCTCCTCATCAGATGCCAAATCTGCAATATTAAACATTAGCTCCATATTATCTTCCCAAATGTTTATTGAGTGCATCCTGCATCACATCTATTGGAGCATCCCTTCCTGTCCAGATTTTGAAGCTTTCAGCACCCTGATAAAGCAGCATCTTAATTCCATAAACCGGCTTAGCGCCTGCTTTAATGGCCTCTTTAAGTAAAACTGTCTCATTGGGATTGTAGACTGCATCAAATACAACCAAACCATCATGCATCGCATCGGATTTTGCTATTGGCTCATCGTTGATGTGAGGGTCCATCCCCAAGGGAGTTGTATCAACCAGAATATCCGCACCCTTCAGGTAACTGTCAATTTCAGAAATTGAATCTGCACCAACATCACCAATCAAATCGGATTTCAATACATCACCTGCAAGGTCCTTGGCCTTATTGGCATTTCTGTTCAGTATTGTCATTGAACCTGCACCAAACTTTGCAAGGTAAAAAGATATTGCCCTTGATGCCCCTCCGGCACCTGCAACAACAACATTCTTATCCTTAATTGAAGTGACCTCCTCAATGGCTCTTACAGCACCGATTCCATCTGTATTATATCCCTTTAAATTTTTAAAGTCAATGGTGTTTACAGCACCGATCAGCCGAGCGACTTCATCAAGTTCATCTAGATACTGCATTACCTCAATTTTATGAGGAATAGTGACATTAAATCCCTTAATGTTTAGAGATTTAGCACCATCAACAGCTGATTTTAAGTCATCAGGATTCACATCAAAAGCAACATATGCATAATCAAGACCCAACTCGGCAAATGCCGCATTGTGCATTGGCGGTGAAAAACTGTGTTCCACAGGATGACCTATCAAACCTACAATATTTGTACTGCCTTTAATATTCATATACTATTAATTGACTAAAAAAATATAAAAAATTAATGTTAAATTAGAAACTGTCTAGTTTCTTCAAAGTATTCATTGCTGAATTTTCCACCATTACCATGTTAAAAACCAAATTCCATTTTAAATAAAATAATTCATTAAGAAAGATAAAACTATTTTAACTGCAAAAATATGTAAAAACACAAGAGCACAGTTTCAAAATATATTACAAATAACAAAAGATTTTATAAATTCTAAAAAACAAAACTTAGGTTATAATAAATTACATCACAGGAGAGTAAAAATGGAATTTACAAGACCTAGAGGTACAAGAGATTTCTTGTTTGATGAAATGAGACAAAGAAAACAAGCGGAAAGTACCTTAAGAAACATATTTGAAAATTACGGTTATCAAGAAATCAAAACCCCTCTATTTGAGGAATTGAAATTATTTACAACAAAATCAGGAGAGGAAATCGTTAATCAGCTGTACAATTTCAAGGACAAATCAGACAGGGAATTGACATTAAGACCCGAAATTACCGCTCCAGTGGCCAGATTATACCTGAATGAACTTGAAAAAACTGCTGTAAAACCAATCAAACTTTATTATTATGGAAGCTGTTTTAGATACGAAAGACCTCAAAAAGGAAGGTTTAGGCAATTTTGGCAATTCGGTTGTGAACTGATTGGAGCAAACACCCCCCAAGGAGAAGCTGAAGTCATTGCGCTTTGCAGCGATGCAATCAATGCATTGGGAATCACTACCGCTGACGTTAACCTAAATCACCTCGGAATCATTAGGGGACTGTTCAAACACTTCAACATCACTCAGGAAACCCAAAGGGAAATCATGGTAGTTATCGATAAGGGAGACAAGGACCTTTTAATCGAATCACTGAGCGGAGACAATCCGGTAATCGACAATGCCGAATTAAACCAAATCCTCTTGAAGTTGATTGATATGGTTGGAGACAAAAGCATTTTAAATGATGTTGAACAGTTGATTGCTCCTTATGACGAACCAAAAGAAGCATTAGATGAATTTAAAGAATTGATTGAGCTTTTGGAATCCTTCAATGTAGATAACTACACATTGAACCTAGGCGTTGCAAGAGGGCTTGACTACTATACCGGAATCGTGTTTGAAATCTACGTACCGGAACTCGGTGCACAAAAACAGATTTGCGGCGGAGGGTCATACAGCCTGGTAAAACTGTTCGGAGGCCAGGAAGTCGAATCAACAGGATTTGCACTTGGTTTTGACAGGTTAATGAATGCGATTGAAGAATTGACAGAACGTGAAGAGTTGCCTTCACACTTAGACATTTATGTAGCTCCAATTTCAGACAGCGTAAGGCCTAAAGCCTATGAAATAACTCAAATTTTAAGAAAAAACAACATAAAGGCGGATGTTGACCTCAACGGTAAAAAATTCAAAAAACTAATGAATTATGCCGATAAAATCAAGGTTTCAAAAATAGCCATTATTGGCGAAAAGGATTTGGAACAGGGCAAAATTACCGTCAAGGACATGATTAGCGGAGACCAGGAACTGGTTGACATCGACAATATTGTAGAATACATAAAAGGTGAATAGATATGGAAATTAACTTCAGACATGAAATCAATGGCCAAAAGGTCATTACTGCCGTTGCCCAGGATGCAGACACCAATCAAATATTGATGCTGGCAAATATGAACAAGGAAGCTCTTCAAAAAACCATTGAAACAGGCAAAGCCCACTACTGGAGCACTTCAAGAAATAAAATATGGCTTAAAGGTGAAAGTTCAGGGCATTTCCAGGAAGTTGAAGAGATTCTTGTTGATTGCGATATGGATGCAATCGTCTTGAAAATCAGACAGACCGGAGCGGCATGCCACGAAGGTTACCTTTCATGCTTTTTTAGAAAATTAAATACTGAAAACGTTGATATTGAAGATTTGAAAGAAGATGATTTGGAAATTATCTTGGAAAGATTAGTAAACCCCGATGATGTGTATTAAAATGAAATGTATAATTCCAGACACAAGCGCGGTCATAATAGGTGCTACAACAGAAATAATTGAAAAGGAAAACCTGGACTATCCGGAAATTATTGTGCCTGAAGCTGTTGTTTGTGAACTTGAACATCAAGCTAACGACAATAGGTCAGAAGGGCATAGAGGTTTAAGGGAACTTCAAAAACTGCAAGACCTTCAGGATGAAGGAAAATTGGCAGTCAGCTTTAAAGGAAAAAGGCCAAGCAACTACGATATCAAATATGCCAAAAGCGGTGAAATAGACAGCATCATCCGTGATGTGGCAAGATCAGAAATGGGAACTCTGCTTACAAATGACAAAGTTCAGGCTGAAACAGCAAAAGCACAGGGAATTCCGGTTTACTACTATGAACAGAAATACATCGAAAAGCCACTTTCAATCGAAAAATTCTTTGATGAAAATACCATGTCAATTCATTTGAAGGAAAACGTATGTCCAATGGCTAAAAAAGGAACACCTGGACACATTGACTTTGTCATACTAAACGAAAAACGTTATACTCACAGAGAACTTAAGAAAATTGTTGATGAAATTCTTGATAAAGCAAAAAGCGACCCGAAAACATATCTTGAATCAGAAAAGGAAGGGTCATTTGTTGTTCAGTCCAGAGAATACAGAATTTCAATTGCTTATCCCCCATTTGCTGAGGCACTGGAAGTTACCATTGTCAGACCTGTAGCCAACATCAGCTTGGATGAATACCACTTATCCGATAAACTTTTAGAACGAATCAGAACCAATGCAGAAGGAATTTTGATTGCAGGTTCACCGGGTGCCGGTAAATCCACATTTGTACAGGCAATAGCCAAATATTATTCATCAAAATTAAATAAGATTGTAAAGACAATGGAATCTCCGAGGGACCTTCAATTGCCCGATGAAATAACACAGTACAGCCCACTGGAAGGCAGCATGGAAAATACAGCAGATGTATTGCTGCTTGTAAGGCCGGACTATACCATCTATGATGAGCTTAGAAAAAACACCGACTTCAACATATTTGCGGATATGAGGCTGGCAGGTGTCGGAATGATTGGCGTTGTCCATGCAACCCGTCCAATCGATGCAATCCAGAGAATCGCATCAAGAGTGGAGCTGGGAGTAATTCCTTCAATTGTCGATACAAGCATTTACATTGAAGACGGTAAAGTCACAAGCGTTTATGAAACAAAAATGACCGTTAAAGTTCCGACCGGAATGAAAGAGGCCGATTTGGCAAGGCCAGTTATTGAAGTGCGTGATTTTGAAACCGGAGAGTTGAAAAATGAAATCTATACCTACGGTGAACAGACCATCGTAATGGATATGGATCTGGTGAATGGAACCGAGAGCGAAGAGGGATACAAATCCTCCGTAGACAAAATTGCAGAAAAAGAAATTTTAAGAAAAATCAAAAGAATCCTTCCTAAAAAAGCCAAAGTGGACGTTGAAGTAATTTCCCCGGAAAGGGCCAATATCTACATTCCCGAGGCTTATGTTCCAAAAATCATCGGCAAAAACGGTAAGAGAATTGCTGAAATCGAATCTGAAATCGGAATTAGCCTTGGTGTTGAAGTAATAGAGGAACGGTCAAAAGACAAAACCCCATTTGAAGTTGACATAATCCATACCCGAAAACAGTTAATCATGGACCTTGGAAGAGACAACGGAATGCAGAACTTTGACATTTATATTGAAGGTGAATATCTGCTTACCGCCACCACATCCAAAAAAGGAGAAATTAAAATCAAAAATGGAATTGAACTGTCCGATCTCATCATAGAAGCAATTGAAATGGGATTGAAAATAACAGCAGTTAAAAAATAGTGATATTATGAAAATCGGAGCATCCACACTTGCCGGATTGCAAGAAAATTTAGAGGACATCCTGGATTTCATTGAAAACCTGGGACTTGAATATGCCGAACTGGTCCACCAGTTCCCCTATGAAAATATCAGTGAAGATTTGCTTGAAAGCTATAATCTGAAGTATTCCATTCACTCCCCGTTCATGGATGTTAATATTGCATCCCTGCAAGAAAAAAGCAGATTAAACGCAATAAATCAGATTAAAAACTCAATAGATTTGGCAAATAGTATTGACGCCGAGTGTGTTGTTGTCCATCCTGGACTGATGCCGTTTTTAGCAAGACCTTTTGAAGACAGGGTTTATGCAACCGCCAATGAATCCATAATTGAGCTTGGAAATTATGGAAAAGACCTGGGAGTATGCGTAACTATTGAAAACATGCCCACCTTTGAAGGCATGATTTATCAGGATATGGTTGAGCTGGACAAGTTCCTCTGCAAAAATGAAATGTTCATGACACTGGACATCGGCCATGCAAATCATGTCGGATACCCTGCAGAGGAAATGTATTTTGATTCAATTAAACACATACATGCGCATGATAATTATGGTGATGATGACTCACACCTTGCTTTAGGTGAAGGCTCCATTGATTTAAAACATATCATCAATACTTTTGAGTCAAAAAATTATGATGGCATCTACATCATTGAAGTAAATGATGAAGATTCTATTAAAAAAAGTTATGAATATATAAAGAAAAACTTCTAGAGAAGCTTTTTTTCTTTAATCTCTTTTTTAAAATACAGATATTTGGAATCTATTACCTTTTTAATATTTTCGGCTGTTTTATTACCTATTCCCTCAACTTCCTGAAGCTCCTTTTCAGAGGCATTGATGATATTGGCTACAGACCCGAAATGTTCGAGTAAATTTTTGGCATTGACGGGACCTATGTTAGGCAGGGATTCCACAATGAACAGCTGCTGTTCCAATAAGCTGACCGGCTTCTTATCAGTCCTTACCTGAACAGGTGTCCTTTCCCCATTTTGTTCTCTGATGGCTATTCTTTTAATCATTGCAGCAGTGTCCTGTGCATTCCTGGTAGGAATAATACTTATTCCAAAATCTAAAGCTATTGAAGCAATAGATCCCCGAATTGCATTTGCATTAACCATACCACCATACAAATCATCACCCTCAAGGATTAAAATAGGCTTTTTGAATTCCTCGGACAACTCACGGGCTTGCTTAAACAATCTTTTGTCAATTATGGAATCGACAAAATCCTTTGCAGTTTTTCTCTCAATGGCCACTTCGTCACTGACCTGATAATCGGCAACGGCCATTGACTGAACTTTAACATCCATTTCCATTTCGGTTAAATGTCTAATCACTTTGGAATTGCCTTCACGGGAGTCAGCGTATACAACCGGGAAGTCATTTTCCTTTTTAGGCCTTTCAATTACCTTAACATTCTTTTCATTTTCCATCCTCAAAAGTGCTGAAGCATTCAATTCCTCCAAGACATCCGGATCAATCAGCTGGTTCTTCATGCTGATTTCCTTATTGACAGAAGACCAGTAATATGCCTCATCCCTTGTGCCGTTAGTAATTAGAACCTTTACACGACCTGTCCTTTTACGACCTGTTCTGCCTCTTCTTTGAATCATTCTAACCTCAGAAGGAACAGGCTCATACAGAATAACCAGATCAACGGCAGGGATATCTATACCTTCCTCAGCAACACTGGTTGAGAGGAGCACATCATATTCCCCCATCCTAAATGATTTGATAATGGCCTTTTGCTGTTTTTGAGTTAGGCCCTTTTCACCATCCTTAGTGGCCTGACCAAAGAATTTGGCGGATTTTATACCTTCCTTTTCAAGTTTTTGATGAATCATCTCAAGGGTATCCCGATACTGTGTAAATACAATGATTTTGGATGAAGCTTCATCTTCGTTGTCTGTGAATCTTGTTGACTGAAGTTTGGTTTGACCGTCAAAAGAAGCCAGTTCCTTTTTTAGAATTTTAGTAAGCTCCCTTAATTTAGGATGTTCCCATCCGTGCTTTTCTGCTTCTTTTGCAAGTTTTATTGCACGTGCAAAATTATCATCCCACATCAATGACTTTGCAGCCTTGGTATTCTTTTTACGAAGCCTTCCAACATACTTATTGAATGTGGAAACCCCCTGAGTTTCAATCAGCTCCTGGGAATGTTGAATGTTAATAACCGCACTCAATATTGAAATTGCCCGGAACAGTTCCTTGTCTGGATTTGTAGTCCTTGCAATTTCACCCTGAATTTTAGCCCTTGCACTCAAGATATCCCTTTTACCTACAGAAACAGTTCTGATGACACCCATATTCTTTAAGGCCTTGAGTCTGACTTTAAGAGCCTTGTCGATATGGGTTTTTATTTTTTCAAGCTCCTCACTCATCTTGACCCTTACCCAATCTATTTCAACCGGATTGAAGTAAGGCTTTACATCGCTGTCATCCTCTGTTTTAACAACAATGCTCTGAATGTACAAGTTCTGACAAACCTCTTTGATTTTTGCCTTGTCTGAACCCGGTGATGCAGTCAAACCCAAAATTAAATTGAATTTGGATTCCTGAACATATCTGGAAGCCAAATAAACATAAGAATAAGATCCAACACCGTGGTGGCATTCATCAAAAACGATTAGTGAAACGCTGCTCAAGTCATAACGTCCATTAAGCAAATCTGATTCAACAGTTTGGGGTGTTGCGCAGATGATTCTGGACTCCTCCCATCTTTTAACCCTCTCATCGGTTTTGACGGCTCCGGTTATTGATGTGCATGGAAGAGTCAAAAATTCCTTAAAGCTGGATTCGTGCTGAATCGCCAGAGGTTTGGAGGGTGCCAGGACAAGCACTTTAGAGTTTTTAACCTTGTATAATCTATCGGCAGCTACCAAAATAGCTACAATTGTTTTACCCAATGCTGTCGGTGCAACAACCATAGTATTTCCTTTTTTCAAAACGTCCCCTGCAAGAATCTGTTGATAAAGTCTTGATTCAATAGAATTTTCTTTTATCAGAGGATGATTAATATAACTAGCCATAATAAACCCCTTACAGTTAAATATAAAACATAAATATACAATAAACCCTTTATATTATCCTATTAATTTTTGCATATATAAAGTGTTAGTGAGAGCATCTGAAAAGTAATGAATTTAAGATAAGTCATGAATTACGGACTTGAACTTGGTGGCCGCTTCACCAATTGCCACAATCATTTCACAGTCCAGATTCAATGCCTTTTTTATGCCGTCCTTGACATCCTTTTTGCTGGCTCCAAGAGTGCCGTGTTTTTCAAAGTCACTGGTGTGGTTTAAAAATATCCTGTCGTTTAATCTGGAATTTTCGTTTAATTTTTCAATTGCTATTCTTTGGGATGCGCAAGATGCCGGAACTATGAATTTTGAGAACTTCAAAACACTGTTAAAAATAGCCAAGTCTCCGGTATATCCTGATTCGGATGAAACCGTAATGACTGTAGTGAAGTCTCCAAACAACTTCTGAAATTCCTTTAAAACAGTCTCAACACCTGCAGGATTATGGGCATAATCCACGAAAACCGTTTTTCCGTTAACGGTATCCACCTTTTCCATTCTTCCTTCAACACCTGTGAAAGTGGAAACTGTCTCTAAAATCTTTTCATACGGCAATTTTAAAAATTCATGTGCAGCAATTATTACCCCTGTTACATTATAAACATTGTGAAGTCCGTCGATTGCCATTTGAACATGTAATTTCCCTTCAGGAGTGAACAGTTCAAATGTTCTGTTATTCAAATCCACGTTTGTAGCAATATAGTCCACCTGAGGAGTTGTAATACCGCATTTACAGAAGTAATATCCGCAACCAGAAATTATTTCCTTAACCGCAAGTTCGTTGCCGCAGACACATTCCTTTATGCCTATGGAATCCGGTGTTTCATCAACACCGAAAGTGATTACTTCACCTTCATAATTTAAATCTCTTAAAAGACCCATGATTGTCGGGTCATGACCGTTGACAATTAATTTTTTACCGTTCAGTTCCTTTATGAATTCTCCTTTGACATTGGCGTAATCCATAAAACTTCCCAAATCCTTTAAATGGTCAGGAGTGATGTTTGTAATTAAACCGCCGCACATATTCGTATCTTTAACAATTCTGCCGACAGTGCCGGGAACTCCGAATGTTCCAACTTCCAGAATTCCAACATCAGCATTTAACCTTGACTGCAAAATTGGAATGAATTCCGCATTTCCCTGCATTCCTTCCAGATTGTGTTCACATGGCAATATTCCATTATCAGCTGCGATTTTCTTAAGCAGTGTGGTGGATGTGGTTTTTCCGTTGGTGCCGGTTATTCCAAACACTTCCTTTTCAGGAGGGAATATTTCTATAATATCTTTTAACTCTAAAATAGGCTTATTGATTTTTTTATAAACTTCAGACTCTTTGGATAAGCTTGCTGGAGGAATTACATAATCAGGTTTGTTGAAAAATGCATCGGGTGTCTTTCCATAGAAAACATCAATATCATAACCTTCCAGAGCACTTGCAAATCTGCAATCATTTTTCTGTGATAAATCTGTAGCTATAACCTTGAATCCTCTTTCTTCAAGAATTCTAGCTATTAAATTACCATTAGCTCCACAAACACCAATTACTCCAAATGTGGTGCTCTTTTTAAAGTCAGATTCATTCATATTTCCTACATCCCTCGTCAAGTCCTTTCATAATCTTATCAACAGTGGTCAATCTATCATATGCTATAAGCGGACCCATATGCAAAATAATATCTCCAGGATCGGAATATTTAAATGTCAGCTCAGCTGCCTTTTCAATTGTTTCAACGGCGACTTTCTCAATATTCGGATTGTCGACAGCATCCAAAATCTCCTGTGCAGCATGCATTTCAACCTCCTGAGTGACTTCATTAAATCCGCTGGCTATAACCGCCTTCAAATCATATTGACCAATCAGTTGACCAACTTCAGTTTTATCTCTAACGGACAATGTATCAAAATGATCCAGGAATAAAACAACGCTGTCCTCTTTAAAGTAGTCCAAAGTGATTTTCATACCATCATATAAAAATGCTGAATCCAAAATGACTTTTCTGCCATTATAAGTTCCAACATCATCCATATGAGCAGGCAAACCTTTGAAATTAGTTAAAGCGGTGATAATGTCCTCTTTTTCAACACCGTATGTCAGTGCCACGGCACTCGCCCCAACTGAATTTTCAAAAAAGTAACTCATCATATAAAATGGTGTTGTGAATGAATCATCTTCATATTCTATGGTTAGGGATTCATCGCCGATAATCCCTTTAAAATCAACGTCCTCATCCAAAGCATAATACAGAGCGTCGCTTCTGTGAGGATTGATAATATCAAAACAGGAATTATTTGAAATGAAAGTTTCACTCATCTTTTCCAAAATCAGCTTGCGCTCCTGATACTTTTCAACTGAGCCTCCGAATTCGGACAGATGGTCCTCGGCAATATTTGTTAAAAGACCAATTTTAACATTCAATTCATTTAAAAGACCGATGGTTCCATGAGGAAGTTCAAAAATAGCAATATCACATTTTTTGGATTTTTCAGTAACTATGCCATCAATAATGGCTTCAGATACCAAATTATTAACTAGAGATGAGCATGACCAGACATTGTATCCTGCAGATTTGAAAATGCTTGTTGTGATGAAGGTAGTTGTAGTCTTGCCCATGGTTCCGGTAATTCCAATAATGTCAACAGGAATCAAATCCTGAACGGTTTTTGAAAATTCTTCGTTAGTGAGAATTTTAACATCAGAATCATTGATTAGTTTAGCTATCGGAGCAGAATCCGGCAAAGTAGGAGGCATATAAACAGCTTCAATACCATCCAAATTAGGATTCTGGTTATTTAAATCTAAAATAACGCCTTCACTTTCCATTTCTTTTAAACTTCTTTGAAATTCTATCTTAAAAGAAGATATGTCCTTCAAATCAGTGATAGTAACATTGTGACCCAAATAATTTAATAATCTTGCAACGGGCCTGCTAGCATTTCCAGCACCTACTACTAAATAATTCATCAACAATTCCTCACATATTTATATTAGTATAATATTTGGAGTTTATTCAATTTAAAGTTTTAAAATTTCAAAAAAAGTAATATTGAGAAAACCTATTCAAATTGAATAAGATTTTCTACATCGTTATAAACAACATCCAAACCGCACATTGACGGAACATAGTTTGCTGCTTTTGCTGAATTTACACCAATTACTTCAAAACCCATATCCTCAATAGGAGCTACGACCATACATGTATCACAGACAACATTTCCGCCGGCTTGCTCGATACTTTTGGTATAACCCATCCTGTCGGCTGTTGCTTTTACACTAACTGAAGTGCAAATCCATAATTTGTTTTTAATTGTTTTCCCATGAACGATATTTGCCACTCTTTTGATTTCTTCAAGTGAAGCATGAGGACAACCCAAACAAATCAAATCAGGTTCCCTGTCTGTTGTGGTTAAATCTTCACGGGTTTTTAAAATATCCTTCTCGGAAATGAACATGATGTCTTCAACTTCCTCAGCATCTGCCTGTTTGTATTCCGGAGTGACATTTTCCATATGATAAAGAGCGACTGAACCGGATGAAGCCAAAGCTGCACCTAATGTTTTTAAATCATTATTGTCAGGAGTGTTTTTAAGTTTGAAGTATGGAACTCCACTTCCTACAACCTTACCAATAATATAACCCAATGCTCCGAAATCAGCACCTTTCAACTCAGTTGTAACATTTACAACCAGATTAGCTTTCCTATTTTGCTCCAAATGGAAACCATACAAAGGAGTTTTACCGACAATCGCTGCAGCCAATGCGGCAGGTCCTCCTTCACGGTTGGTTCTAGCACCAATTACAGAATTGACATAAGCTACAGCTGATGATTCTGACCAGGATACATGATCGGCAAATCTTGGAACGTTTCCTACCAAATATGGAGTGCAGGTACATGTCTTGGAGATTCCCAGTTTTGCATAAGCATCGACAATCTTGTTCTGCTTAACGGAAAAATCTTCTGGAAAACCCAATTCCCTCCAGTTATCCAAATCAGTTCCAGGAGGATTTAAAGACGCATTGACACTGGCAACACCCAAACCGTCACCGGCCAAATCTTCAAGATATTCCAATCCTGCTTCACCTATTGTTTTATAGGAAACACCTGATACCTGTGCGGAAGTAATATCAACTAATTTGGAAGCTCCGTAGATATCTCCTAGTGCAACAAGGATATCCATACTTTTTCTAACGGTTTCTCCAAACTCGCCATCACACATTTGTTCTTCTTTTTTAGTTAAAAACATATTAATCATTACTCAATTGATACTCAACCATCTCATTAAGAAGGTTTAAGAAATTATCTTTACTTTCATAAGGAATCATTGCACCTGCAGCAATATCATGACCTCCGCCCTGTCCTCCAAAATTATTTGAGGAATCCTGCAGGGCTTTTCCAAGATTAACGCCACGGTCAACCATTTCCCTTGTGGTCCTTCCGGAAACTTTAATGTCCTTATGAAGTCTTGATAGACCAATTACAGGCTTGGAACTGTCCAATAATTCTACAGATAATCCTATACTGGCTATTGTCCCCATTACAGCTTTCAATACTTTATCTTCTGAGTAAAGATATTGAATATCGGAAAGTTGCACTGCACCTTCACGTTTGACCCATTCCAGTCCTTTAACGATTTGGTCACGGTATTCCCTTTGCAATTTCAAGGCGGCATCAAGAGCCTGTCCTTTCTCACCAAGAGCAATACTTAAACCCAAACCCTGTTTTTTATTTTTACCGCATGCGTCAAGAATATATGAATATTCTTCCAAATCACGAAGCATAGGGACTTCCCTTGGAACTGTATAGCAATCTCCAAAAATATCAGGATTAATGCTTATAAGCGCATCCTTCAAGAGATCCTTTTCTTCATCTTCCAAATCTGTGAACTTGATTCCATAAGACAGATTCATTCTCTCCAGAAATTCCTGAGAACCTTCAAAATCTCCACTGATGCCCGGAAGAGGCGGTGAAAATGTATAAGCAAGGGATTTGAAAATAGGTTCTGAAGATTTAGACACTATCTTCAAACCTTCATGAATCTCTAAAACCCCGCTTTCCAAAGCATCATTGAGAATCAGACGGTTGACACCTGTAAAACCGCTTTGCCCTTGCATATCGCCAAAAGCACCGATTAAAGCAAAGTGAGCCAAATGTTCTTTTCCAAGTCCGCGAACAGCCAAATAACTTGAACCTGCACCGGACAAATCTTTACTACCATCAATACCAAATATATGTGGATTTATATGGACAACATTACTTTCTGATTCAGTTCCATCAATCTGATGGTGATCAGCAATAATTACATCCTTTTTATAAGTATTGAATTCCTTTACAAATGCACTACCCATATCTGAAAATATGAATAAATCATAGCTTTCATGTCTCAGCTGATTAACGATATCCTCCTTAAGACGAGGAATAATGGTAGTGTGGAACTGAACATTTTCCTCAGCCAAAGCATTGGCTATCACTGCCGCTGATGAGATTCCATCAGCATCGTTATGAGAAATTATTCTTATAACACTATCCTTTTCAACATGCTCTTTGAGCACATTAGTAGCTTCTCCAGCTCTATTTAACAAGGAGTGCTGCTTCTTTTGGATTGTATCTCCAACCTTGTGGTAATTTTCCTTCATTTACGTAATAAGAAGCTAATTTTCTGATTCTGGATTCGATAATGGTTAAACCTCTTTTAGAGTGTAAATCTTTAGGATTTTCTTCTAAGTGGTCTCTGATGTTAACTGCCCTTTTGATTAAGTTTAATAAGTCTTCAGGGTATTCTCCAGCTTGGTCGTTTCTTCTTAAGATTTCGGTGATTCTTTCACCGGTTACATCTTTTACAGATGGAATTCCGTATTGGTCTCTTAAGATAATACCGATTTCGGAAGTACTTTTACCTTCTTTGTTAAATTTTAAAATCATTTCTTCAATTTCTTCATCACTATAAGTTACCCATTCTGGTCTTGCCATAATATAACCTCTTTTATAAATTTTTAAATAAGTATGAAATGCTATTCCTGATTAGAATACCATTCAATAAATTTTTTTAATGAATTTTTTCTATGTGAAAATTGGTTTTTTTCATCAGTTGTAAGTTCACCGAAAGTCTTACCTTCACTAGGAACATAAAATAACGGATCAAAAGCAAATCCTAAATTTCCTCTCTCTTCAACTGCGATTTCACCTGACACCTTGCCTAAAAAAGTCTTGGGCTCAGAATTGGGGGCACAGTACCCAATAACTGACCTGAATTCGGCATAACGGTCATCAGTATCTGCCAATAGCTTTAAAATTCCTTGATTTCCTATGGTATCCTGAACATAATGTGAATAGACACCCGGAAAATCATTCAAAGCTTTAATGAATAAACCAGCATCTTCAACAATCACAGGTTTTCCAAGTTTACGGCAGGCATATTTTGCGCCTGATAAAGCCACTTCCTCAAGAGTTCCTTGAGGTTCTGTGTAACCTAAATCAATATGCTCCAACTTAATGCCATAATCTTTGAAAATATTCTCTGCTTCTATTACTTTATGTTCGTTACCAGTTATAAATGTTATCATATTTTTAATTATGAAGATGATTTTTATTATATATTATGCATATGCGAAAAAATGAAAATGCGTCAAAAAATTAGTGAGTATACCTTCCACGGGATTCGATGTCAGATATTGTATTGACGATTGATTCATTACCATATCCCTTTAAAACCAAATCAAAATATCTTAAAGCCAGGTTATAGTCAATACTTTGCAGAGACTTTTTCAAAACAAGCAAATCTACAGCCTTATCTTCATTAAGCGCAGAATATCTTCCAAGCCCGAAATCAATGAAAACCATCTTTTCATCCTCCAGCAGGATATTTGATGTGGTAATGTCTCCATGAATAATGTCGGCAGAGTGAAGCTTAGCAATTTCCTCACCAATTTTAAATGCCAACTCATCATCAATAACATCCTTAAGCATAGGCCCGTCAATTGCCTCCATTACTATTGATTTATTTTCCAAATCAATGTCATACAGCACAGGAGTCCTTACGCCTGCACGTTTTGCATCGGAGAGCAGCTTGGCTTCTTCCTTGGTTCTGGCTTTTCTGATTTTGTCATCGATTTCCCTGATTCTATACCCTTTAGGAATCCTATCTTTCAATACAGCGCTTTCACCCAAATAAGCAGTCTTGACAATGTTGGATTCCGCACCCTTAGCTATTAAATCATCACTTAATTTCAGGTATGATTTAGTGTTGTCAATCCACGGAATATCAACTTCATCTGTTCTGAATTTTTGTATGATTCCTGTTTGGGACAAATCCATCGGCCCGAACTCCCTACACATTAAAAGGCCCAGCCAGGCAATCATCACACCGTTGTCCCCACACAATTTCATCTCAGGCATATAAAATTTGGCACCATGCTCCTGTGACATTGTCCTGAGCATTTCACGCAGTCTTGAATTGGCTGAAACTCCTCCGCAGAGCATCACCTCATCCTTTTGTGTGTGGGACAATGCCCTCTCGGTTACTTCGACAAGCATTGAAAATGCAGTTTCCTGAAGTGAAAAGCAAATGTCCTCCATCGGAGTTCCTTTTTCAGCTTCCCTTAACGCAGCGGACAGCAATCCTGAAAATGAGAAATCCATTCCCTTAACAACATACGGCAGGTCAATGTATGATCCTTCCTTAGCCAATTTTTCTATGACCGGCCCCCCCGGATGGCCCAGTCCGGTTTCACGGCCGAAATGGTCAAGGCAGTTTCCAATAGCTATATCCAAAGTTTCACCAAAAATCCTGTATCTTCCACTTTCATAGGCGATAACCTGACTGTTGCCTCCGCTTACATAAAGTGACACGGGATTGACTGCACCGGTATCCAGTTTTCCAACCTCAACGTGCCCAATACAGTGATTGACGCCGATAATCGGTTTGTTTAATGACAATGCCAGACTTCTTGCTGATGTTGCAACAATTCTCAAGGCCGGTCCCAAACCCGGGCCCTGTGAAAATGAAATCAAGTCAATGTCATCGTAGGAAAGACCGGATTCGTCAATGGCTTGGGGAATAAGTTCAGGAATCCATTTTGCATGATGTTCCGCAGCCAGTCTCGGATGTATTCCTCCTTCCTCCGGAAAGAGCTGTTTTCCGGCCATGGCCAATATGTTCCCATCACTATCTACAATGCCTACTCCAGTTTTTTCTGCGGTTCCTTCAATCCCTAAACTTATCAAAATAATCAACTAAAAAATTTAATTAATTAGATATTACTATTTAAAAATATAAAAATATTTTTTAAATTTAAAAAACATAAGTGAAACCATGGGATTCTATAGTGCAAATACTCCTGAACAGAAAAGGGTTAAAAAATTAACTGGAGACATCAATATAAGTGATATGTTTAAAAGTGAATGTGAAACAAGAGGAATTGCGATTTACAATGCATACAACATTCAAAAAAGATTAATTCATGAAGTGGAGCAAGAACAGCTTCATGGAGTTAAAGAGGTTGACGACAGATTGATGGAACTTCTTGATGAAAGGTCAAAAAATAAGGTGACACACAGATATGTTGACTTCATTTCAAATGAGGACAGTGCATCAAGAGGAGTAATACCTCCAAGAGGAGATGAAAAATCATCACTACCTCCAAAAGATCAAATTAAAATTCCTCCAAGGGCAAGGGATGGTCAGACATTCAAAACAGACAATGAATTGCCCGAAAGGGAAATGTTAATTAAAATAATGAATCAGAATAAAAAGATTATTAACCAAAATAAAATTATCATAGAGCAATTAAAAAGATTAGGTGAAAAAAATGATTGATGGAGTTACAACCTACGGATCAACCGATTTACTGGAAAAGCTGCAAGGGTCAAATGATTCCGTATTCATACTTACCATCGGTACAACCGACACATCACTAATGGAAGGTCTTTCAGGTGCAGGTCCATCAGCAGAGTTAACAATATACACTCCAGCTTCAGATGCCGAATTTATGGTTTTAGGAGAAGTGAGATGCTGTGAGGCTCCTGCCGAAACTGTAGTCGGTGATGCTGCTGCACCAACACCGGCAAGACTTACAAAAGCTTCACTCCAGCTTGCAAAAATTCCTTTCGTAATTATTGATGCAGGTTCTAAAATCAAGCCTGACGTTGAATATGTAAGCCTGGGCAAGGAATATGGAAGAGACATAAGAACCGGAAAAGGAGTTTTGAATCCCCTTGAAATATTTGAAAATGCAAAGGACCTTGGTGGCGAGTTATCCAGAAGACATGAAATTCTTGTAATCGGTGAAAGCATAGCCGCAGGAACCACAACCGCTTTAGGAGTCCTAAGGGCTCTCGGCTATGACGCCAATGAAAAAGTAAGCGGAAGCATGCCCCATAATCCTCATGACATGAAAACAAAAGTTGTAGATGAAGGATTGAAAAATGCTGGTCTTAATCCTAAAAAAGATGACATTGATGCTATACAGGCAATTGGTGCTGTTGGAGATCCGACATTGCCAGCAATAGCAGGAATAGTTTTAGGTTCAGAAATTCCGGTAATACTGGCAGGCGGAACACAGATGGCCGCTGTCTGTGCAATCATAAAATCCATACAGCCTACATTCGACTTTTCAAGAATCAATTTGGCTACAACAGTCTTTGTTGCAGGCGATGAAACTGCAGACCTGTTCGGCATTCTAAAACAAATCGACGAAAACATTACCGTCAATGTAGTTGATCCAAGATTTGAAGAATCAGAACATGAAGGATTGAAAAACTACTTAAAAGGATTCGTTAAGGAAGGTGCCGGAGCCGGAGGGGCTATGTTTACAGCACTGGTCTTAGGAAATTCCGTTGAAAAATTAAGAAAAAAAATAGAAAAAGTATGTAAATAGAGATTTGACAATCTCTATAATCTTATTTTTAGAATATGTGGGCAATTGAACCCATGAATACAATTATTCCTACAGCCCAGCAGTAGTATGCAAATATATCCAAACTTCTTTTTTGAATTAAATCAAGCACCCATTTAATAGCCACATAACCTGCAATAAATGATGCAATGAAACCTAAAACTATAGGTAAAAAGTTTGCATCCATAGCAGAACCTATATCCTTTACCTGTAACAGAAAAGCTCCCAAAATAGCTGGAATTGATAATATGAAACTGAATTTTGCTGCAAATTCCTTATCCAATCCGATTACAAGACCTGCCGCTATAGTGGTACCTGAACGTGAAAGCCCCGGAAGAATTGCACATGCCTGACCTAAACCCATAAACAGTGATTCTTTAGCACCGACATTATGGAAATTTACATTACCACTGGTCATTCTTTGGGACAAGTAAAGTATAGTCCCTGTTACAAATAAGAAGAATGCAGGAACATAAAGTGCTCCGGAAAACAGTGCCTCAACAGAGTCTTCGAATAATACACCAGCGATTCCGACAGGAATAGTTGCCAATATTACATACCATGCAAGTCTTTTGTATGGGTCTTCATAAAAACCCTGCCTGAATCTACCATTAAGGATATCAGTGAGACTTAAAAACCAGGATTTGAGCATTTTGATAATATCCCCTCTAAAGAACCATAAAACAGCAAGCAATGATCCTAAATGAAGAAATGTGTCAAAAGCAAGTGAGCTTTCAACACCCAAAATATTTTGAATGAATACCAGATGCGCTGAACTACTAACAGGTAAAAATTCAGTTAACCCCTGAACAATACCGATTATAATCCCCTGAATTATATCCATAGCTTACACCAATTAAATATAAGATAACCAACCGTATTTATCTTCAACTTTAGCTTCAACTATATCAAAGAAAGTAGTTTGTATTTTTTCAGCAACAGGACCTCTTCTGCCGATTCCTATCGGTCTGTGGTCAATAGATCTGATTGGAGTAACTTCCGCTGCGGTTCCTGTGAAAAATACTTCATCAGCCACGTATAATCTTTCCCTTGAAATTACTTCTTCAACAACTTCATATCCTAAATCACGAGCAATGGTCATGACAGAATCTCTTGTAATACCTTTAAGGTTGGATGAGGACATTGCCGGAGTGAATAATTTTTCTCCATCAACGAGGAAAATGTTTTCTCCACTACCTTCGGATACATGGCCTTCATAATCAAGCATGATTGCCTCATCATATCCGTTGTCAATAGCTTCAAGTTTTGCTAACTGAGAATTCATATAATTTGCACCGCATTTAGCAAGAGCAGGGAAAGTGTCAGGTGCAGGTTTTCTCCAGGATGAAACACCAATGTCCACACCATTGGCCATTCCTTCCTCACCTAAATAGGATCCCCATTCCCAAGCTGCAATAACTACATTAACAGGACAGTTAGAAGGGTCTACACCAAGTTCCCCATATCCTTTAAATACAATAGGGCGTATGTAACAACCGTCTAAATCATTGACACGAACTGTTTCTAAGATTGCTTCTTCAATTTCTTCTTGTGTGAATGGAATTTCAATTTTATAAATTTTTGCGGAATCGAATAAACGTTGCACATGCTCTTTTAAACGAAATACGGCTACACCGTTGTCGTTTTTATATGCGCGTATTCCTTCAAAAACACTTGTACCATAATGGACAACATGAGAAAGTACATGAATATTTGCATCTTTCCAATCTACCATGTTTCCATCAAACCATATTTTACTAGCTGTGTCATCCCAAGCCATTTTATCACTTCTTATTTTAATTGTGATAATAAATATATAGTTATTTTTATATAAGTTTTTACTAAAAAATATGAATAACCGAAATGTTTATATAATAACAAAATCATAATAATATTTGTTGGTTCCGTGGTCTAGTGGTATGATACCTCCCTTACAAGGAGGGGATCACGAGTTCGAATCTCGTCGGAACCACTCGTTCTCATTTTAAAATTACTGCTATTTCTTAACAATTTGCTCATCATTTTAGGGTAATTTATCTAAAAATTTAATATTATTTTCTCAAAAAATATCCAAATTAATATTAAAATGTATAAAATTTAACTTATTTTATTAAAATATTGAATAACATTCATCAAAATATATAATAAACTGATTAATAATCGTAAATAATAAAACTTAAATAGTTTTTGAATTAAAGTTATAACTATCGAAAAAGGAGACTTAATTATGGTAGTTAAAATTGCTATTATTAAAAGTGGTAATATTGGTACTTCACCAGTAATTGACCTATTGTTAGACGAAAG
>CADAOO010000011.1 GCA_902789505.1 uncultured Methanobrevibacter sp.
TGGAATGTCTAACATGGTTGCAATGTTAGATCCTTTGTAGTCTACAGATTGTGGGTATCTACCTAATACTGCAGCTTTTACGAAGTTTGCATCGTAAATATCTACACCACAGATGTCAATAACAGATTGTACTAAAGCTGAAGCACTTGATAATGGAGCTGTAGAGTATTCAGCTGCAACATCAATTCTTCTAGTTGGTACTTGTACTAATAACCTTTTTCCTCCAGAAATAGGTGTTACAACAGTATCATCGTCTGCGGAAATTTGGATTATTTCTTTCATTTTGTCTGCGATTGCTTCTGCGTTGTCAACAATAGCGAGATCTAATTCTCTACCTAAAATTCTAGATTTGTCTCCACCAACAGATGCTGTTTTTACAGATTTTTCAAGTCCTTCTAAGTTTACTGCAACAGTTCTTTTAACACCTTTTACGATGTTTTGAATTGCAGGGTTTCTTAATGGACTGATAGCTTCGATTGGTACGTCAGATGCAATTTCGTTGCCTCTATCATCGAATAAATCGATTTTATCATCAAACTTTGCCATTTTTTCCCTCCTAAATAAAATTTCTTACCAAATTGAGTCGAGCTACAAAGCAATTCTTTTGCAATAGCCAGCCATATGGTATACAAATTTTATTTTATATTAGATATAATATAAAGATTACCCATGTAATATTTTAGAAAAGTTTATAAAGTATAATAAAACATTTTACATTTAAGAAAAAACATTGCAAAAGTAATACTTTTTAATACCAGTATAATCCTTTTTAAAGAGTATAAAAAAATTAAATAATAACTAATTTTAAAAAATATAATCATTAATCAAAGTATATTAAAAAATACATGATAAATCTACTAATTTAAAAAATTAGAGACTAATAATAAATTATTACTTTTGAGATTCTGAGTAATAAATATTACTAAAAGTAATACAAAATTTCAACCTAAAAAATGCACCTCATTTATAAATAAAATGAAATAAAAAATAATAAATTATGCAACTTGTAGCGGATGTTGGAGGAATACCAGGTAAAGATTGTAACGGTTTTTGCAAATACTGTTACTTCAGAAAGGTAAAGGAAATTAAAACTTTTGGCTGTGCACATTGTTTACCTAATAAAATTGGCTGTGAAAGATGTAGTAAAGGAATAAGCGAGACCCAAAGTGAATTCAAAGCTCCTTTTGAAGTAATGAACGAAGTTCAGACCGCATTGATGATGAATATGGGAAGAGGCGAAATAAGCGCATACATCAGCGGCGGAGGAGATATAAGCTGTTATCCACATCTTGAAACACTGACTGCCAATTTAAATCAGTTTTCGATATCTTCAGTATTGGGATATACCTGCGGAAAGGGCATTTCAGACAGTGAAATGGCTACAAGATTAATAAACAATGGTGTCAATGAAGTTTCATTTACCATTTTTTCATCAGACCCAAAACTCAGAAGGGAATGGGTGAAAGACAAACACCCCGAAGAAGCACTTAAAGCATGCCAGATATTTTGTGAAAATATACATCTGACCGGTGCTGCTGTAATCATTCCTGGAGTCAATGACGGGGATGTCCTAAGGCAGACCTGCAATTCCCTTGAAGAGTGGGGCGCTAAAGGAATGCTTCTAATGAGATTTGCAAACACATTCAATGAAGGGCTGATTTTAGGTAATGAACCCATCCTCAAAGGCATAGAGTCACAGCCTGTCGAAGAATTTTCCGAACTGGTCAAGCAGATCAACAGCGAATATAAATTCAGGGTAAGCGGCACACCACTATGCGATCCTGAAACCGGAGGACCGTTTGCGATAGCCAATGATGAAAATGAAATATTCCTGCAATTTATCAAACCTGTAACCGGTGAAGCTACAATTATCACTTCAAAAATCGCAGAACCCTTTATTTCTAAAATATTCAACAAACTTGAAGTCGACAGTGTCAATGTAGTTGCAGTTGAAAAAGAAATTGCCTGCTTAATTACAAAAGAGGATTTGGAAAAACTGGATTTGAGCGAAATAAAACAGGCAGTGATAATACCTGGAAGGTCATTTGTTCATCAGCTGGATGCCGAAAGGATTCTCAGTGCTGATGGAACCGAAAGGCTTGTTGGACGCGGGCCTGATACCTTAACTGTTGACGGAGAATTAAGCATAGATATGACCGATGAAAATGTCATAGAAAGAGAACTGGAACAATTCAATGACCTGGTGGATGCCATTAATTTCTTCGGAATGAGAATAATAAAATAAAAAAAGAGTTAGTTTGAATCCTCAACAAGAGAACTCTCACTATTGATTTTAACCAAAATATAATCATACATGAATGATTTTTTAATTTCAGCAATTTCAGATAGTTTTTTACCGTCAATAACCACATCGGCTACTGTATCAGCATATTTATCATAATTAAGTTTTACGCGGACACCATCCAGTTGTGAAGTTACCGGTGTTGGAGAAATAACGTCCTTGATTTCTCTAACCTGATTTTCAATTGCATTTTTAACAACGATGGACGGTACCAATGGTGCATCATGACTCATTTCACGTTTCTTCTCATTCAATATTCTTTCGATGGTTTCGACCAAAGTGTCAAGAGCACGTATATCAGGACCTCTCCTTAATCTTCTTGGAATCCTACCGAGACCACCCACATATGCATCTGCACCAGGAAGTTCTTCAATAGGAATCTCAGGAGCTCCAGTTACAATTACAGGAACATCAATATCATCATACAGGAATGCTTTTTCCTTGATACAATTTTCAAAACTGCCTAAAGCAAAAATTGCAATATCATGCTCATTGATTAAGCTTTTTTCTTCTTCAGTAATTCCGGATGTGCCTTTACCGTCCCCTCTGGCAAGACCAATCATATTATCTTTTGCACCATATTCACGCAAATATTCTGAAATATCACATGCCGCATGAGGCAAGTGGTGTCTTGCAAGGGTTGGGGAAACAATAGCTATTTCAGATCCGGCCATAGGAGCAACTGATAATTTTCCAAGCAATTCTTTAGATTTCTTTTCAATTTTATCAACATCTTCCAATGGAACGGCCATGTTCAACACCAATTCCATTTGCTGAATACTGTCCTGAAGAATAAATCCGCCTAAATCTTCAATCAATTCCCTTATTTCTTCACTTTTGTGAACTCCACCAGTAAAGATTAATGTTTCATACATAGTAACAACTCTCAAAAAATGCAATTATAATAAATATTATTTTAATTTAAATATTATATTAAATTTTCTAAAATCGCATATCTCACTTCTATTTTTTCAAACGGGTTTTTGGAAATGCTGTTGTGTGAAGGTATTTCAACCAGATTTTCCGTTTCCATGACATTATCTTTTAAATAATCAGGATAGATTACATAATCAAAGCTTTCAGAGTCAATATTAAATCCTACATCCAAAGCAATGTCTTTTAAAAACTCGGAATACACCTTAACATTGACATCCCTTTTAAAATCGGAAATCAGATATTTTTTAGACAGTTCATAATCCTCAAAAAATGAACGTATCTCCTCATCATCGAGTTCACTGCCCGCAATTTTAGAAACCTCCTTAATGCTTTCAAAAACCTGGCGAGGAGTGTTGATTTTTATGGGCATGGCATTCATTTCAACCTTGCTTTCAGACAGTAAAATCGCCAAATCCCCATCTTCACTTGTCGGATGCTTATTTACAGTATAATCTGAAAAGCCCGCAAGTTTTACAATTTCTTCACACATCGGTGTTGTAACAATTTTCATAAATATTATTATATAATTATTTAATATAAATTACTTCATGAAAGTAACATTGAGCCTTGAGACAACAACAAGCAGTGACGTATCCATAATGGTGGATGCACTTAGAGCGAGCACAACAATCACACTTGCTTTGAATAACTTTAAAAAAATAATACCCTGTTTTTCACCGCAGGAGGCTTTCAAATTAAAAGAAGAAGTTGGCGGGATTATTGCAGGAGAACGTGGAGGGCAAATGATTGAAGGCTTTGACATCGGAAACTCTCCGCAAAAGGTGGAAATGTATGAAAGCCCAAGTGACGTGCTGATACTTACAACAAGCAACGGAACCAGAATACTTGAAAACATGAACTCGACCGTTCTTATCGGATCAATGGTGAATGCAAAAGCTGTCGGAATAAAAAGCACAGAACTTGCCAGGTCACACATTGATGTTGTTATGGCCGGAGTGAATGGAAAATTCGTTCTTGAAGACTTTCTTGCATCCGGAGAAATTCTTTACTGGATTTGTCAAAATTTAGATGACTGTGAAATAAGCGAATATGCGAAATCAGCAATATTGGCCAGCAGAGACTATGAATCCGTTAAAGAAGGATTTCTCACAAGCAGAACCGGTAAACGCTTAACTGAACTTGGACATGAAAAGGATGTCGAATATTGCCTTTTGAAAAATATTAGTGAGAATGTTGCAGTTTATGAAAATAATGAAATAACATTAATTAAAGATTAAGTTTATATACTTTCATTTCAAATAATAATTAGTTAATAAAATCAATGAAAATAAAGAAGTGTTTTTTTAATGAGACGAGAATGCTTAACAATAATCGGTACTGCCCACGTATCTGAAGAGAGTGTTAATGAAGTAAAGGATGCCATATATGAACAGCAGCCTGATGTAGTGGCTATTGAGCTTGACAGAGGAAGATACACTAAATTAAAACAGCAAATGATGGGCATTGAAACTGATGACACCATATCAGTTACTCAAATTATTAAAGAAAATAAAGTAGGACTATTTTTTACATCCACACTTCTCGGATATTTCCAGTCAAAAATAGGTGAGGACGTTGATGTTGCACCTGGATCCGAAATGATTGGAGCTATTGAAGCCAGCGAAGATTTGGAGATTCCCATTGCATTAATCGACAGGGACGTTAATGTAACCTTGCAAAGAGCTTTAAACAAAATGGGGATGATGGAAAAAACCAAATTCGCTTATGGATTGCTGCTTTCTGTTTTTGGATTTGGTGATGAAGAGGATGTTGACATTGAAGATTTGAAAGACTCCGAAAAAATAGATGAACTGATGGAAATGTTTAAGGATGAAGCACCAAGTGTTCATGAAGTTCTCGTTCATGAAAGGGATGCTTACCTTGCTGGAAGAATAATGCAGCTGCCTCAGGACAAAGTCATTGCAGTTGTAGGGGCAGGACATAAACCCGGAATTATGCAATATCTGGACAACCCCGAAACCATACCAAACTTGGAAAGTTTAGAGATAATTGAAGAAAAAAAAGGAATCCCCTGGCTTAAAATAATACTGGCACTGATTCCAATAACATTTGTGGTGATATTTTTTCTGGCATATTTTAGCGGGATAAACATTGCGGGAAACATTTACGAATTCATAATAATCAGTATGATTATGGGTTTCATTGGTTCTATCCTTTCAGGTTCCAAAATTCAATCAGCTATTGTCGGAGGACTAGTGGCGCCATTAACTATCATCCACCCCCTGCTTGCGGCCGGCTGGTTTTCAGGATTAACTGAAGCCAAATTTAGAAAAGTTAAGCAAAGCGACATTAAAAATCTGACAAAAATAGAAAGCTTAAGAGACCTATGGAACAACAATATCTTTAGGATATTACTGGTAGTGGTTGGGACAAATCTTGGAGTCAGCATAGCCACATTAGTAATTTTACCATCCAAAGTTTTCATACCTTTATTCATGAAAATATTCGGCGGATAGTGAAAATTTTATATAATATATTTGAATATAATATAATTACAATTAATTTTGAATGGAAAAAAAATCATGTATCTTATATTTCGTTGCGACTGCGGTCGTGCATTATATGCAAAAGAAGGAGTAGCTACACGAAAATGCGTGTGTGGAAAAACTTTAAAAGTAAAATCAAGGAGAATATTTAAAAAAGCAGCTACAAGAGAAGATGCATCTCTCGCAGTTCAAGAAATGCAAGATAAAATATATGGAAACACTGACTTTCAAAGGGCCAGTGAACTATAACTAGTTTTAATGGTTTGTTAAAAATGATTGGAACGATACTTGAGATAATTATAATATTAATTTTAATAGTCCTGACCGGATACTTGTCAATGGCTGAACTGGCCGTTGTATCTGTAAGAAAAGCAAAAATGCAAAAATATCTTGAAGAAGAAAATAAGAATGCTCAAATAGTGATGGACTTATTAAAAGATCCAAATGAATTTTTATCTACAGCTCAAATCGGAATTTCATTGATTGGTGTTTTAACCGGGGCTTTCGGTGGAGTAACTCTGGCCAAACCTCTCGGTAAAGTGATTTCTTTTATACCTTACAGCGAACCTATAAGCGTAGTCATAGTCGTTATTGTTACCACTTACCTGACATTGGTCATTGGGGAGATTGTTCCTAAAGTAATTGCTTTGAATAATCCTGAAGAGGTCGCTTTAAAAGTTGCAAAACCCATGGCAATCCTTTCAAAGATTGCAAAACCTGTGAGTTTTGTTCTTGCAAAATCCAGCAGTTTTGTTTTATGGTTAATGAGAATTGAAAACAAGAATGATGATGCCGTTACCGAAGAAGAAATTGAATTGATGATTAAGGAAGGGCGTGAAGACGGAACAATTGAAAAAGAAGAAGAAGACATTATCAAAAGAGTTTTCAAACTGGACGACCAGAAAGTTGAAAGCATAATGACTCCAAGAAATGAGATAATCTGGATTGACCTGGAAGATGAAAGGGACGTGAATAAAGTTAAAATCATCGAAAGTAAAAGGTCAATTTTCCCAATAGCTAAAGGAGAATTGGATGATTTCATCGGCGTTGTCCAAGCCAAAGATATCCTGTCTGCAATGTTTGGTGAAGAGGAATTTGATGTTTACAAAATTGTTAAAGAACCTTTAGTCGTATCAGAAAATTTAGAAACATTGGAATTATTGAAGGAATTCAAGGAAAATCAGGAATATGTCCACATGTCTCTTGTAGTTGATGAATTCGGAAGCGTTGAAGGTTTAATTACATTGAACGACTTGCTTGAAGGTATTGTTGGAGACATTCCTGGAATTGATGAGGAAGATGACCCTCAAGCGATTCAAAGGGCTGACGGAACATGGTTAATTGACGGCAGATATCCAATTGACAAGTTTAAAAAACTGTTTGAATTTGAAGAACCTTTGCCCGATGAAGAAGAAGACAATTATACCACATTAGCAGGATTTATCCTAAGCATCAGCGGAACAATACCTGATGAGAATGAAAAATATGACTGCGGCAGATTCATATTTGAAATAATCGATATTGACGGTCATCAAATTGACAAGGTTCTTGTAACAGATTTAGGACCTGAAGAAGAAATAAAAGAGGGTAAATAATGGATGGCGGAATTATAATTCAATTTTTCTTATTGATAGTCGGATTTGTATTTTTAATTAAGGGATCTGACTTTTTTGTCGATGGTGCAAGCAGCATTGCATCGCTTTTAAAAATACCTACCATCATTGTCGGTTTAACAATCGTGGCGTTAGGAACCAGTGCCCCTGAAGCGGCCGTTTCCATTACATCTTCACTGACCGGAAGCAATGCACTGGCTGTCAGTAACGTTATCGGAAGTAACATATTCAACATATTAATGGTTATTGGTATAGCCGCATTATTAAGCAATTTGACAATGGAAAAGAGTGTTTTAAAAAAAGATTTGCCGTTCCTTGTTGGAATTACAGTCTTATGGGCAATCTTCATAATCATAGGATGGGACATTACAAATATTGAAGGTATAATCTTACTTATAATCATGGTTGCATACATCATATTTTTAGTATACGATACCAAAAAATCCGGAGGAGCAACAGAAGTTGAAAAACCGAAATTCAGCCTTCCAAAAAGCATAATCGCCATACTGGTCGGACTTGCAGGAATCGTACTTGGAGGAGATTTGGTTGTTGACAGCGCTTCGGCTATAGCAATTGCACTCGGAATGAGTGAAACTCTGGTAGGTTTAACCATTGTGGCTATAGGTACATCATTACCGGAACTTGTAACATCAATTACTGCTATAAGGAAAGGGGAAAATCAGCTGGTTATAGGTAATGTTATCGGATCAAACATCTTCAACATATTATTTGTATTGGGTGCAAGCAGTGCAATAAGCGCAATTCCTCTTGATTCAAGTATGCTTATTGATGTATTGTTCATGCTATTTGTCACAATACTGTGCTACATATTCGGTAAAACACAGGAAAAATACGATAAAAAAGAAGGAATAATTTTAGTCTTATTATTCATTGGATATATGGCATTCGCAATTTTGAGAAACTGATCTTCAAAATTGCAACTACTTATTTTTTGCAAAATCACCCATCAAGTCTACCTGTTCACCATTTTTAGCCCTGTAGTAATATTCAGTAACTGCAGTAAAGAAAACATCACATGAAGAGTTTAGTGCAGTTTCAAAGGAATCCTGAACAACACTGATTACAAATCCGACAGCAACAACCTGCATGGAAATGTCCTGACTGATGCCAAACAAAGAACAGGCAAGAGGTATAAGCAATAATGACCCTCCAACAATACCTGAAGCACCACATGCAGCCAATGTGGAAACAACGCATAAAACAAGTGCGATTGAGAAAGGAACGGGTATCCCTAAAGTATAGCAAGTTACAACAGTCATGATAGTGATTGTTATGGCAGCCCCATTAGTATTGATTGTTGAACCTAATGGAATGCTTATTGAAAAGAAATCCCTGTCAATTCCCAGCCTTTCACATAATTGCAGGTTTATAGGAATATTGGCGGCAGAGCTTCTTGAAAAAAATGCAGTTATTCCACTATCTCTCAGACATGTCAATAACAACGGATAGGGATTGCGTTTTAAAAGCAAAAATGAAATGAAAGGATTAATCACCAAACCAACGAAAACCATGCAGCCAACAATCAGCAATAGCAACTGTCCGTATTCAGTGAAGATTCCAAGCCCGCTTTCAGAAACTGAAGTGAACACCAAACCCATTATTCCAATTGGTGCAAACTGAATAATGAAGTTGACCACTTTCGTAATGGAATCTGCAATATCTTCAATTACATCCTTTGTGGCATCACTTGCAACAATCCTTAATGCAAACCCTATAATAATAGACCAGAACAGTATTCCAAGATATTCCCCTTCAGCTAAAGATTTTATCGGATTTGAAAATATGTTCAAAATCATGTCTCTCATTATTTCGCCAAGCCCTCCCAGTGCAGAAGCAACACTGGCAGATGATAAATAAATATTCAACGGGAACATGTAACACATCAAAACAGCAACCAGAGCAGCTATAAAATTAGTTAACAAAAAGATTATGATAATCATCCGATATTTTGGACCTATTCCCGATTTTGCTTTAGAAATAGCTGAAGCAACTAGAACGAAAACCAAAATTGGTGCAATAGCCTTAAGGGCAGATACAAATATCTCCCCAACAAATCCTATTACAGACCATTGAGGGACAAAAAACCCTAAAATTGCACCAACAATCACGCCCACCAATATTTTTAGAATGAGACTAGATTCCGTCCATTTTTTAACAATATCCATTTTCATACCTGTCCTTCATCAGAGAAAATTGATTTTTTTAACTCGCAAGCCTTGCAAATGTTGGATGAAGTCGGCTCTCCGCACACATCACATTCATTAAGGCTTGTGGAAATATCATTTTCAAAAGTCAATATCTTTTTAAAGGATTCCATCACATTGTTTTTAATTCCGGGATACTTATCCTCATTAACATTCAGGAACTCTTTGATTTTAGCCCTCAGTGACAAGTGAGAATAAGGGCACTCGTCCAGATGAATATCAATATCATTCATGACAGCCCACATTCCAACTTCCTTTTCTGGAGTGTTCCACAGAGGCTTGATTCTGGGAACAAGTTTCGGATGTATCACGTCAAGTTCAGGACCGAATTTGGAGAATTTGATGGTGTCTCCCCTGGCAAAACTCATTAAAAAAGATTGAATTTCATCATCCAGATTATGTCCGGTAGCTATTTTATCGGCACACAATTCATAAGCGGTTTTATTCAGAATGTTTCTTCTGAAAACTCCACACGGAATGCATGCACTTTTAAATTCATTGTAAATGTCATCCAAAGCAAAACCTTCTTCATCCTTAAATGACTTTTGAACAAGTTCTACACCCAATTCCTTAGCATTATTGATGGCGGAATCAATTCCATGCTGCCTGTATCCTTCAATTCCCTCATCCACACTAATGGCTACCAAGTCAAAATCCAAAAACTGCTGATAGTTTTTCAATGCATGAAGTGTCAGAACACTATCCTTGCCGCCGGACAATGCAACAGCAATCAGTTCATTCTCCTTAATTAGATTATAATCATGAATTAAATTATTGATTCTTGAAAAAATATGTTCATTGAATTCATCTTTGTTTAATATCCCCATTACTAAATTAATTTATTCAAAGATAAATAAATAATTTTACCAGGTGAAAAATTATGATAACTTGTGATTTTGCAATATTACCCGTCGGTACAGACACTACTAAATGCAAGGATTATGTGACTGCTGCGGTTCAGTCAATCAAAGATTCCGGACTTAATTACCAATTGACCGGCATGGGGACTCAAATAGAAGCGGATAATTTAATCGAACTTTATGAAGCAATAGCTGATGCCCAGGAAGCCGTTTTTGAACTTGGAACCGGCAGAGTCTATACAGTAATAAAAATTGATGATAGACGAGATCAAGAAAACAGGACTTTGGATACCAAAGTCAAAACAGTTAAAAAAATGCTAAAATAAGAAAAGAAGGTTAGTTTAAAAAAAAAACTAACACATTTTGTTGGAAGCTGTTTTAACGGCTTCAATGACCAAATCCAAATCCTCTTTTGTTAAAGAAGGATGTACCGGAAGAGAAATCACGTTATCAGCTGCGATTTCTGCGTTTGGACAGTCTCCGTCAAAACCTAAAGATTTATAAATCGGTTGGTTGTACAATGGAATCGGATAATGAATACCTGTTCCGACACCGCATCCGTTGATTATATCAACCCAATCATCCCTTTTTCCTTTTTCAACGCGAATTGTATATTGGTGATATACATGTTTTGAGTCATATGCGCAGTACGGTGTGATGACTCCTTCGACATCTTTTAAGCCTTCATTCAAATAAGCCGCATTTTCAATTCTCTTATCATTGAATCCGTCTATTTTTTCCAATTGCGCAAGACCGATTGCCGCTGAAATGTCAGTCATTCTAAAATTGTATCCTATTGCATCGTGGTGATATCTTACAGATGCTCCATGAGCCCTGAATATTTTGGCATTTTCAGCCAAATCCTCGTCATTTGTGGTTATTATTCCGCCTTCTGAAGTGGTCATGTTTTTAGTTGGATAGAAGCTAAAACAAGCCATATCTCCCATATTTCCAACATTTTTCCCATTGCAGGTTGCTCCATGTGCCTGGGCAGCATCTTCAATAACAATCAAACCGTGCTTTTCAGCAATTTCATTAATCCTATCCATGTTGGCAGACTGGCCATATAAATGAACCGGTAAAATAGCTTTAGTATTTTCAGTTATCAATGATTCAATTGTATCGGGATTTAATGTATAAGTTTTCAAATCAATGTCTGCAAAAACAGGTTTTGCACCGGTATAAACAATTGCATTTCCACTTGCAATAAATGTAAATGGGGTGGTGATTACCTCATCGCCTTTGCCAATACCACAGGAAAGCAATGCAACATGTAATGCTGCAGTACCTGAATTAACTGCAATGGCATATTTTGTTCCAATCCAGTCAGCGAATTTTTGTTCAAATTCCGCTACCTTAGGACCCTGAGCAATCATTCCTGATTTTAAAACTTCAACTACATTTTCGATTTCTTCATCACCAATTATTGGTTTTGCAACGGGAACTTTAATTTCAGACACATTTATCACCAAATCTTAGAAATTAGATTATTCATAATAATATTTAAATATAATTTAAAATATCTCCTGCACATTTCAAGTAATAAATGTTTATTACTCATCAAATGCTCTTTCTATTTAGATATATTTTTGTTATGATATATTAATCTATCATTAAAGGTGTATGACAATAAATAATGAGCTACTTGAAGAAATACCTATTGCAAAAAATCACCCTCAAGAATAGGCCGGTTTATCAAAGAGCCGTTAAAAAATATATAATGGATTTTTTCAATGCCCATACCTGAATTAAATAAAAAAGCGGAAATTGATGAAAAAAAAGAAAATTAAAAATGAATATTTCTACAAAGTCAAAAAAAATATTTATTGGACAACACTAATCAAAAATCCTTAACTTTAATAGGTTTGGGTCAATATGAAAAATTAAATTATTTACATGGTTTAATTCATTCAAAAACATTCCGTTTAACTACCGGAATATAATGAATAAACAAATAATCCTGCAAAAAAATAGTCCGATCTTATTTCATGATAAAATCCCCATACTAATTCAAATTAATCGAGAATTATTTCAACAATCCGATTGAATGCATCTTTTGCTTCGGGAACCATCGGATAAAGAGGATACACGTGGCTCATTTCCTCACCGACAATCAGTTCGGCATCAACACCGTTATCATGCATTTTGTTGCAAAATTTGACAATGTCTGGATATATTACTTCGTGAGTTCCTGTGAATATCGTGGTTTTAGGAAGCTTATCTACTTCTCCAAATAGAGGACTTACCTTATAGTCTTTAGTGTCCAGGTCTCCAGCCCACGCTTTACCCATTTCGCGAGCACCATCCACTCCAAGCATAGGATCATACTCCACCTCATCATAGTCTCCGGACATTGATATATCCACCCACGGAGATATCAGAATTAGGTTTGCAGGTTGAGGCATATCCTTAACCGCCAAATATTCGCAGAATGCTGCAGATAATCCACCTCCTGCAGAGTCCCCCATAATTGTAATTGGCTTTCCGGTTGCCAACAGGTGATTATACAGTTTTTCAACAATCTCATAGGTTTCTTCGTGAGTATGATTCGGAGCAAGAGGGTATATCGGAGCGAACACGCATCCGTTGATTTTTTTTGCAAGTCGGTCACAAAAGGAAATGTGAGGCCGTCTGATTTCATTTACGTATATTCCCCCATGAAGATATATGACCATACGCTCGGTATATTCAACATCGTTGAAAGTTACCAACTGGCATCCAAACAGGTTTTTGCTTTCAACTTTTGTGCGATATAGCATTTTTGGTATTTTGTAGGTTTCATCCTCTTCAGCGGAGCGTTTCTTCAAATGTTCATCAGCAGCGGTGGCATCATCAACATATTCTCGATGATTTTTTTCCAAAATCTTTTCTATAATTTTTGACCTCTTTGACATTTTGATACCATTTTGATTATTGAATTATATTTATTACATTATATAAAATTAAGAATTTTGTAAAAAATGTGGTCACTTAGGACCTATCTTTCAAATTGCAGTTGGCTGTCATTAATATTTAAATCAGAAAAATTCAGTTCTAACTACATTAATCTATTTTAAACAACAACAAGTTTATTTGACAATAATAATTTTGTTTTAACAATATTTAAATCTAATAATATTTATACATTACATAATAGAACAAAAAGATTTAATGAGTGAGAACTAATGGATGAATATAAAATTAAACAAATTGAAGAAGGATTAACCAAAATTGAATTTCCAGAATTTGATAAAGTTTCATCTGATGCCCCTGTTTTTTATAACCCTCACATGGAGTTAAATAGAGATTTATCCATTCTCGCAATCCAGGTATTCCAAAAGCAAGAAAACAGAAACATAGATATCTGCGATTTGTTTGGGGGAAGCGGCATTCGGGGAATACGTTATAAAAATGAAATTGACGGTGTTGAAAACGTTGCTATTAATGACATAAGCGAATTGGCCAATGAATATGAAAAACACAACATCGAACTGAATAATTTAGATGACATTGAAGTCTATCAGCACGACGCAAGCATGTTTCTCCGGATGAAACGTGGGAAATTTGATGTGATTGATATTGATCCGTTTGGAACACCTTCACCATTCCTGGATTCAGCAGGATACTGTTCTCGCAGAAATTCTTTGTTGTGCGTTACCGCAACGGATACTTCAGCATTGTGCGGAACCTATAAAGAACCATGTATCCGCAAATATAATGCAAAACCTTATAAAAGTGAATACTGCCATGAAAATGGTATTAGAATTTTAGCCGGTTTTGTGGCGCTCACCCTTGCAAAATATTCCAAATGCATAGACATAAAGATGTCACACAGTACCGAACATTACATGAGATTATATATAAAAATTGAAAAAGGGTCTAAAAAGAGTGATGAAACTTTAAAAAACATAGGTTACATCAGTCACTGCAGAAATTGCCTGCACAGACAAACAAGCAAAGGATTGGCTAGCGCAATAGAAGAAAACTGCCCTGTTTGCGGTGAAAAATTAGTCCATGCAGGTCCTCTTTGGTTAGGAAATATTCAAGATAAAGAATTTATCCAAAAAATGATAGATGAAAGTGAGAATAAAAAAATTAACACTGAAAAACAGGCTTTGAAATTATTGAACAGCTGTCTTCATGAAGCTGATGCCCCTGCAACATTTTTTGATATTCACTCCATTTGCAAATCCCTAAAAATAAGTGCGCCGAAGCTCGATTTGATATTTGATGAACTGAAAAACAAAGGGTTCATAGCCATTAAAACTCACTATAACCCTCTCGGAATTAAGACCGATGCAAACATCAGCGACTTGAAAAAAATACTAGTAGGATTATCAAATGACCACTAATTTTAGTGAATGTATAGAAAATATCCTAAATTATAATCCAAATTATGAATTTTATAAAAAATATAAAAAAAATAAAGATAATATTTACTGAAAATAGAAAATCAAAACATTACTAAAAGAAATAATAATTATATATTACATAAAGTTTTAAATATTATAAACAATTATATAAAATATATAAATATAGTAAAACTAATTTTACATAAATTAGTTTATTAATTATGAAGTGATTATAATGGTAAAAACAAAAGATAATGTTGTAAAACTTGATGATACAGACATAAACATCTTAAAAATAATTAATGAAGATGTAAGAACATCATATAGACAAATTTCACGTAGTTTGGATGTTTCCGTAGGTACTGTACACAACCGTATTGACAAAATGGTAAAATCCGGCGTAATCAAGAAATTTTCACCGGTTATCGACCATGAAAAACTGGGATTTGTTTTAACAACAATCATTGGAGTTAGAGTTAAAGGAGGAAAACTCAAAAACTGGGAAGAAAAAACTTTCTTTAACAAGAATGTTGTTGGAATTTATGATGTTACCGGAGAATACGATGCATTCCTGATTGCTAAATTCAGGAATACTAATGAATTGAATTCTTTCATTAAAGAGTTATTGAAAGATCCAATTATAGAAAGAACTTATACTCAAACTGTTCTTGATGTAATTAAAGAAGACATGGGATCTTCAAACATCTTATAAATATATTTTTTAAAAAAAAAGCAGTTGTTTAACATCTGCTTAATAAATTTATTTTTACAATCAAATAATTTTTAATTAATACACATTTAAGACATTAATAATGAACTATTTTTAAAAAATTACATTAGGAAGTAGTTTTATGCAAAAATAGCAAAAATACTTTCCAGATTAAAATAATTATTTAATATTTAAATAAGATAACATAAAAAAATATTAGTATTTAACTAATGATTAGAGGTTATTAAATTGTCAGTATGCTTACCCGACACCCAAGACGACACTCCAAGCATACCTATTAAACTAACAAGAGTAGGTGTAACCGGAGTAAAAAAATTATTACAACTTGAAAGAACAAACAAAAGACCTATAATACTGCTGCCTACATTTGATGCATTTGTAGATTTGCCAAATGACCAAAAAGGTGTACATATGTCTAGAAATCCTGAAGCTATCAGTGAAGTTCTTGAAACTGTTGCTAAGGATTCCCCTGTAGATGTTGAATCATTATGTGCAGAAATTGTTGAATGCATGATGATAAAACACGAATATGCGAAACGTGTTGAAATATCTATGACAACTGATTTTATGTTTATGAGAGAGTCACCAGTGACCAAAAATAAAACTCAGGAAACAGCCAAATTAAAAGCTAAAGCAATTGGTTTTAGAAATGAAAATGGAGACATCAACATTAGAAAAAGTATTGGTGCCGAAGTCATTGGAATGACCGTTTGCCCATGTGCTCAAGAATCTGTAAGAGAATCTGATAAAAATAAACTATTAGAATTCTTAGATGAAGAAACTACACAAAAAGTACTTGATACTGTTACATTTGCTTCTCACAATCAAAGAGGAGTCGGAACATTATTTATCGATGTTCCGGAAAATAAAACCGTTAAAGCAGAAGATCTTATTGACATTATTGAAAAATCCATGAGTTCACCTGTATGTGAATTACTAAAAAGACCAGACGAAAATGCAACTGTATTGAATGCACACAAAAACCCTGTTTTTGTTGAAGACTGTGTTAGAAACATGATGGAAATGATTGCAAACAAATATTCTGACTTCCCGGATGATACAATCATCACATCCCGTCAGGAAAATCATGAAAGTATTCACAGACACAACGCATTTGCTGAAAAAGTAACCACAATGGGCGAACTAAAAGAAGAATTGAATATACAATAGGATCTGATTTAATGAAAAAAACTTATGAAATTGCAGGACAGGTAATGGGATTTTTCGATGCATTTAAGGGCTCAAGACCTGCAATTAATAATGAAAGAATTTTAATAGTTAGAGGAAGATCAAGAAAAGTTTTGCCTGTAGACACTTTTGATTCAAAACTATCTGAGATTGGAGAAATTCTCGGCGGAACTGAATTGGATGCAAACTCTAAAAAAGTTGAAGAAATTATTAAATCCGGAGACAAACACATTAAAACAAGTGAAGTGACTACAAGTGATGTCGATAATGGTGGATTCATTAGAGTAAAAGAAGAATTGGAATCAATGGGACTTGTAGTAGCATACAAAATATTTGAGCTTCCAAGTTTCGATGTTGTAATAGCCATATGGGAAGATAAAAATGAAATCCCACCACTTTATGTGGAAGTTACCGTTTCAGAACGTGAAGATTGAACATGTCAAATTTAACTAAAGAAGAAATTCTCACTATATTAAATGCAACAGACACAGATATTTTAAAATATATGTTGGAAACTGCCAAATATAGGGAGAATAACCTTATTACTTATTCTAAAAATATTTTTATACCCTTAACTGAAATTTGCAGGAATGACTGCGGATATTGTAATTTTAAAAAGAATCCTGACGATTCAAAAGCAATCATCCTAAAAACCAAAGATGAAGTATTAGCCGATTTGAAAGAAGCTGAAAAATATGGGTGCAAAGAGGCATTATTTACTTTCGGTGAAGATGCAGATGAAGAAGAGATAGTCCAATTAAAATTACAGGAATACGGGTATGAGACAATGATTGACTACATTGTCGACATTTGTCAAATGACTTTAGATAAGACAACATTATTGCCCCACACCAACGGAGGCAACTTCAGTTATGAAGATTTAAAAAAATTAAAAGAAGTCAATGCCTCATTAGGTTTGATGCTTGAAAATTCATCTTCCAGATTAATGGAACTGCCGGCACACAATAAAAGTCCCGGCAAAGATCCGAAATTGCGACTGGAAACAATCTCAAATGCAGGAAAACTTAAGATTCCCTATACTACAGGAATATTGATTGGAATCGGCGAGACTGCAGAAGAAATAGCAGAATCATTGCTTGCCATTCGTGACCTGTATGACAAATACGGGCATATTCAGGAGATAATTATCCAAAATTTCACACCAATACCTGGAATTGAAATGGAAAACTGGCCGGAACCTAGTCTTTTGGATATGATTAGGACTGTAACTGCCGGAACTTTATTATTCCGAGATACCGATGTCAGTATCCAGGTTCCACCTAACCTCAACAACGATACGGCACAGATATTTTTATTATGTGGTGCTGATGACTGGGGCGGAGTTTCACCGGTCAGCCCAGACTACGTAAACATTACTTCCCCATGGCCAGGAATTGATGAACTTGAAAAATTAACTGAAGATGCAGGATTTCAACTGTCCGAAAGATTATGCATTTATGAAAAATACATCAACAGTGACTGGTTAAATGATTATCTTTTAGAAAAAATAGCTAATTTATCCTAGCGTCAACAACAACATGTTCCACACCGGGAGCATACTTTTTAATTTTATTTATTTTAATAAGCTCAACATCACGACTGCCCGCTTGAGACATTATTCTTTCAACAGGCCTTGTTTTCATTAATTTTTCAGGAACAGTTTCATGATAGTGAAGAATACCCCCTTCATTTAGGCTGTCAATAGCCGCCTTCAGGTAATGATGGGTGGTTTTAACATAACCCATTACAATACGGTCCGCATTATATTTAGGGGCTACATCCTTACAATCGCCTAAAATCGGAGTTACATTCGTTAACTTATTCAATTTAATATTTTCATTCAGATAAAAGTAGGAATTGGGATTTATTTCGATGGAATAAATGTGTTTGGCATTTGAATGAACTCCAATGGGGATGGAAAAATAACCAATACCTGCAAACATGTCCATAACTACTTCATCATCCTCAACAAGTTTTGCAATCCTTAATCTTTCATTATTATTGCCTTTAGACCACATTACCTTAGCCAAGTCCAATTTGAACAGACATCCATTTTCCTTGTTGACTGTTTCAGTATCTCTGCCAAAAAGGATTTTATAAACAGGTTCCCTTTTAGTTCCTTGGATATGGTCTATTTTCATTATAGTTTTTACATTATGCTTTTTGGCCAGCATTGCCAGCTCATCTTCAGATTCAAAATCAAACTTGTTATCTAAGATTAATATATCCCCAATACATTTCCATTTCAATTTATTCACCTTTTGAAAGAAAAGTTTATATATGCCAATAGATAATATTAATATTGTTAGTTTATACTAATAATTGATTCTGATTTTAAATAAAATTAATATGGATATAGTTAATTGATTTTATTGTATTCAACCTATAAAGTAGTTGAAATAAGATATTTTAAATACTTATATGAGGTGTATTTAAATGGATGATAAAATACTAGAAGGTACAACAACCGTCGGAATTACCTGCAAAGACGGAGTTGTATTTGCAAGCGAAAGAAGAGCTAGTATGGGAAACTTAGTAGCTCATAAAGTCGCAGAAAAAATATTTAAAATTGACGATCACATCGTAACCACCATAGCTGGTTCAGTTGGAGATGCTCAAAGTTTAATGAAAGTTATTGAAGCAGAAGTTTCTCTTTACCAAATGAGAAACAACGACGCGATTAGCGTTAAGGCTGCAGCATCATTAACCGCAAACATATTACGTTCCGGACCAATGTATGTTCAGACATTACTTGGTGGAATGGACGGAGACAAACCATCTCTTTACTCATTAGACCCAGCCGGTGGAATGATTGAAGATACTTATATCTCAACTGGATCAGGCTCCATCGTTGCATACGGAGTTCTTGAAGACAGATTTAGGGATGATTTAACAACTGATGAAGGAATTGAAATAGCCATAAGAGCTATTAGAGCTGCTGCTGAACGTGACACATACTCAGGAAACGGGTATCTGGTTGCTAAAGTGGATGCAAACGGCTTTGAAATGTTAGATAATGAAAAAATTAATGAGATTCTTGAAAAAATATAAGTAAGCTAATTTTTCATAACTAACTATTTTTTTATATAATTAGTGTAGATAGTTTATGAAATTTAACTGATTATAGCTTAAAGCTTTTCGTAAACTATAATACCTACACCAACTTTTTTTGAAGGGATTATATGACTTCAGATATTTTAGAAGATATTAAAAAAGAGATTTTAGAAAAACTACCAAAGGAAATTCAAGTTTCAAAAGTGGAATTTGAAGGTCCAGAAGTAGTGGTTTATACTAAAAATCCAGAAATCATAACGGAAAATGGAGATCTTATAAGATCACTTGCAAAAGAACTTAGAAAAAGACTTATCATTAGATCTGACAAATGTGCTTTACTTGAACCTGAAGAAACAATTAATAAGATTCATGAAATAGTTCCAGAAGGCGCTGAAATTACTGACATCTATTTTGACACTGTTACCGGTGAAGTAGTCATTACTGCAAAAAAACCGGGATTAGTTATTGGAAAATACGGAGTAACATCAAGAAACATTGTTAAAAATACTGGATGGGCGCCTAAAATCTTAAGAACCCCACCGATTAGTTCAGACATCATTGGAAAAATCAGAACAATCCAAAAAAATAGTAGTAAAGAAAGAAAAAAAATGTTACAGCGTCTTGGACGTCAAATCCACCAGGGCACCAAACACCCTAATGACTGGGCAAGAGTTACATCAATGGGCGGATTTAAAGAAGTAGGACGTTCTTCAATGCTTTTACAAACACCAAACAGTCGTGTTTTATTAGATTGCGGTGTTAATGTTGCAGCATCAGACAATAAAACTGCATTCCCATACTTGAATGCACCGGAATTTTCAATCGAAGAATTAGATGCAGTCATTATTTCTCATGCTCACTTGGACCATTGCGGATTTGTACCGTATCTTTACCATTATGGATATGAAGGACCAGTATATTGTACAACCCCAACAAGAGATTTGACTACACTTTTACAGTTCGATCATTTAGATATAGCTCACAGAGAAGGTAATCCTTTACCATTTACCTCAAAACATGTGAAACAAGCTATTAAAAATACAATTACACTCGATTATGGTGAAGTGACAGACATTTCTCCAGATATCAGACTGACATTACACAATGCAGGACATATCTTAGGTTCAGCAATATCTCATATGCATATTGGGGATGGGGCACATAACCTGGTTTATACCGGTGACTTCAAATACGAACCATCAAGATTGCTTGAGCCTGCAACCATCAGGTTCCCACGTGCTGAAACAGTAATTATGGAAAGTACTTATGGTGGAAAGGAAGATGTGCAACCTTCCAGAAACAATGCTGAAAAAGAAATGATGAAAACCATCTATAAAACACTCAAACGTGGAGGAAAAGTGTTAGTTCCAGTATTTGCCGTTGGAAGAGCACAGGAGCTTATGGTAGTTTTAGAAGAATACATGAGACATGGACTGATTGAAGAAGTGCCTATTTATATTGATGGTATGATTTGGGAAGCAACTGCAATCCACACTGCAAGACCGGAATACTTGAGTAAAGACTTAAGAGACCAGATATTCCATATGGGCAGAAATCCTTTTGTTTCAGAAATGTTTGAAAAAGTTCAAAATCATGACCAGAGAAAAGAAATTGTTGAAAGTAGACAGCCTGCAATTATCTTATCAACTTCAGGTATGTTAACTGGAGGAAACTCTGTAGAATACTTCAAATGGCTATGTGAAGATGAGAAAAATACATTAATCTTTGTAGGATATCAATCTGAAGGTTCAATGGGTAGAAGAGTTCAAAAAGGATGGAAAGAAATTCCTCTTGAAGATGATGACGGTAGAACCAGACAATTCTGCGTAAAAATGCAAGTTAAAACAATTAATGGATTTAGTGGACACTCCAACAGAAGACAATTAATGGAATATGTAAAAAGACTCAATCCAAGACCCGAAAAGGTCATTACCTGTCACGGAGACCCATATAAAGCAGTTGACTTAGCATCTTCTATTCATAGAAGTTATAAGATAGAAACTAAAACTCCAATCAATTTAGATTGTGTTAGAATTCAATAATTAAAAAAAGAATTAAATACTTAATAAAACAAAATTATTACTGTATTAAAAAAATATTGTCAAATACAATATTTATTTTTTAATTAAATAAAGCTTATAGGTGTAAAAATGGTTACTTATTCAGAATCTGGTGTTGATATAGATCTTGAGGCAGTTACTGTCTCAAAACTCGCAGACAAACTCAAATCAACATTATCATATAGAGACATTATTACAGACAGTGGTCATTATGCCGCTTTAGTAAAATTAGGCGATAAAGCTATTGCTATGAGCACTGACGGTGTTGGAAGTAAAATTCTAATTGCAGAAATGATGAATAAATACGATACAGTCGGTATAGACTGTATTGCTATGGTAGTAAACGATATCCTTTGTGTTGGTGCAGAACCAATAGCATTAGTGGATTACCTTGCTGTTGAAAAACCAGACCCTGAAAGAGCTGCTGAAATTGCTGAAGGTCTTGTAAAAGGTGCTGAAGAATCAAAAATAGCAATTATCGGCGGGGAAACTGCTTCCCTTCCGGGAATTATTAAAGATTTTGATTTGGCAGGTACCGGAATCGGATTTGTAGATATCGATAAAATCATTACTGGTGAAAACATACAACCAGGAAATGTCTTAATCGGTATTGAAAGTAATGGAATTCATTCAAACGGATACAGTTTAGCTAGAAAAGCATTATTTGATGATGCTGGATTTGATGTTAATGATAAAATGCCTAACGGTGAAACCACCATCGGCGAAGAGTTAATCAGACCAACTGAATTGTATGTTAAACCTATTGTAGCATTATTTGAAAAAGAGTATAATATTAATGGACTTGCACATATTACCGGGGGAGGATTTACAAACCTCAGACGTTTGAAAAAAGGTGTTGGATACGATATAACTGACCTCCCAGAAGTTCCAGAAATATTTAAACTGATTTACGAACAAAACGTCGATATTAAAGAAATGTATAGAGTATTTAATATGGGCATTGGTTTCGTTGTAATAACTGAAGAAAACGAAGCTGAAAAAATTATGGACACTTTAAAAGAATACTGTAACTGTCAGATTATCGGTAGAGTAACCGATGATGAAAAAATTACTGTCAAAGCTTTTGAAGGATCTGAAATCGAATACTGATTTAATAAAAATTAAGGGGTGAGTAAATGAAGATAATGAAGGATAAAGAGATAGCTCTTGTAAAGGAAATATTAAAAAAATTAGGAGCAAGTGAAGAAGATAGCGAATTTGTGGCTGAAGCAACAATAGATGCGGACTTAAAAGGATTCACATCACATGGACTCGGCAGATTCCCACAATATTTAATTAGTATTAAATCAGGCACCATCAACTTAAAAGATGACATAGTTATTGAAAAAGAAACACCTGCAATTGCTTTAATTAACGGTAACAGTGGATTTGGACAAGCAGTATCCTATAAAGCAATGCAATTAGCCATTAAAAAAGCAAAAGATGTTGGAATCGGATGTGTTGGTGTACACAATTCAAATCACTTCGGAGTGACAGGATTTTATTCCGACCTGGCATTAAGAGAAAACTGTATTGGATTAGTTATTGCAAATACTGATCCTGCTATTGCACCACTGGGAGGCAGCAAACCTTTAATTGGAACAAACCCTCTTGCATTGGGAATTCCATCCGAAACATACATCACTGTAGATATGGCAACTTCCGTTACAGCTCGTGGAAAAATTATCGAATCCAAAAGAAAAGGCATGGATTTGCCTAACGGATGGGCATTAGACAAAGATGGAAACCCAACCAATGATCCCGAAGCTGCTCTTGAAGGATCAATTTTGCCGTTTGGTGGATTTAAAGGATACGCAATTGCAGCATTGATTGAAATCCTAACCGGACCATTAGTAAAAGCAGGATACGGATATGGCGTAACAGGTACCGCTTCACCGGAAAAAGACTGTACCAAAGGAGATTTATATGTTGTAATTGACCCTTCAAAATTCGGAGACTTCGGCGAATTTGTAGCAGACACCGAAGATTTCGTTTCACAAATCAGAGCAACAGGTGAAAATGTTGCAATCCCAGGAGATTTGGAAGTGAAAAGAATTGCTGAAGCAGAAGCTAACGGCATAACTATTGACGAAAAATTATACGAACAATTGAAAGAAATCTGCGCCAATCTAGACATTGACATAGATTCATACCTCGAAGAATAATTTTATTCTTCATTCTCTTTTTTTAAACAAAAACCACACCCTTTTTAAACCATTTCCCATAATTGATAACAGTTATATATATTTGAAAAATAAATATATGATTTACACATAATCTTTTTAAATTGAAATTCTTAAATGGAGGATATGTCTATTATGAAAATTAAGAATAAATTTGTCTTATTGATAATCATGTCATTATTTTTATTAATAAGCATCGGGTCAGTCTGTGCAAGTGATAACATTACTGACCAAGCTATTCAAACTTATGATGAAAATTCCGAAGTATCATCTATTGAAAGTGAAATTGCAGATGATAATTCTATTTTAAGTACAGATAATGATAATACATTATTAAAAGCAGATTCAACTCAAGCAAAACTCACTGCTGCTCAATCAGTTGATGTCAATTCATCAAAAGTAGTGAAAGTGAAACTTAATCTGAATGATACCATAAATATTAATGATTTAAAACCAACTGTAACATATACTAAAGACAACGCAACAGTAACTGTCAAAACAAGCGATTATAACTTTAATAATGGAACTTATAGTTTTAAATTAAACAATGCTGATTTTAAAACTGCTAACCTGGGAATTACTTATAAAGGAAAATCCCTTAGTAATTTCACATTAAACAGGATTTATAATGCAGAGATTCAAGCGATAACTGTTCAAAATGAGTATAGGGTTGGTTATTACACTTTTAGAGTTGTTGACAGAGATGATAACAACAAGCCAATACCTGATATTGATGTTTCCCTAACAACCATGGGAAATATTAGAGCAGGATTCAGTGCAAAAACAGATAAAAATGGTATTGCATCATTTGATGCAGATAAATTGTATGAATTCGATCAAGGCAGTGCATTAACTATGAAATATTTATCCACAGGATACCACAATGTCACAATGGCAACCAAGGATAATGTTAAAAGTGCTTCCAAAGTTGTTAGGTTAGCAGTCACAAAAGGAACTGTAAAACTAACTGTCAGTCCTTACAATGAACCATACGGCAGTGAAAAAAACGTTACCGTTACAGCAACCAAATCCAACGGTAAACCTTTAACTAATGAAATTATACAATTGTCAATGCCACAGACCACTGGTAAAACCTATTATTTCTCAACTGACTCAAACGGACAATGTAAAATTAATGTGAAAAATTTAATTCCTGGAGTCTATGACTATAGAGTTGCAGCAAACAATACCGCCAGTATAAAATTAAATCCGGTAAGCGGAAAGATTACTGTCAAAAAAGCACTTGTCGAATTTGACGTAGCTACAAAAACTATTTATTACAACAGTGATACTACAGCAACCATTACAGTCAAATATCAAGGTACTGACAAAGCTGCTCCAAATGCTATTATTAAAGTAAGAGCATACGAAACAACCAATTCCTACAAGGAATATAGATTACAAACAAATGAAAACGGAACCATATCCTTTTCAACTTCACTATCAGTAGGAACCCATAAAATTTATGTAACTATCGGGGAAAGTCAATATGAACCTAGATACATGGCATATGATAAAACCGGTTTTGTTAAAATATGCAAAGCTTCTGCAAAATACGAAGCGCCAGAGGCAACTTTCTATTATAAAGACGGTAAAACTTTCGACATTAGAGTAATGAATATAAAAAACAATAAGCCAATGTTTGAAACAAAAGTCACAATTAAAGTATATGTACCATCAGGCGGCTATATGTCTTACACCGGTACCACCGATGCCAATGGTTATATAAAACTTCCTTTAACTGACTTTGCTCCTGGATCATATCCAGTCATACTATCAAACCCAGATGGTTCAAATTACGCAAGCGCTCAAGTTAGTACCAAATTTACAATCAAAAATAGAATGGCTACTACTTTGACCGCAACTAATGTTAATGCGGCATATAAAGAAAACAAATACATAGTTGCCACATTGAAAGATAGCAACGGAAACCCAATCAGCGGCGCAAAAATAGGATTCGCAAACAACGGAGTAACATACATAACCACAGATGCAAACGGCCAAGCAAAATACCAAAATACTCCACAAAAAACCTAGCTGAAGGAACACACAATATCATTGTCAGATTCTTCGGAGACGATACCTATTCCGCATCCGAAAAAGTAACAACAAAAGTGACTGTAACCAAAAAAGCTACCCAGCTAACAGCACCTGACGTTACAACAACCTATCAAAAAGACGACTACATAGTCGCCACACTAAAAGATAGCAACGGAAAACCAATCAGCGGCGCAAAAATAGGATTCGCAAACAACGGAGTAACATACATAACCACCGATGCAAACGGCCAAGCAAAATACTCCACAAAAAATCTGGATATAGGAACATACAATATCATTGTCAGATTCTTCGGAGACAACACCTACGCTGCATCAGACAAATTAAATGTAAAAAAATTAATTTCTCTTATTCTTTTTCTTTTTTATACTTGGCATAGAAACCATCAGTATCAGCATAAATTGCATAAAAACCGTATTCTTCTGCTTTTTTAATTGATGATTTAATATATTGCCTTCCCCATGAAGTAATGGCCTTTGCACATTCAAAGGAATACCACCTGAACCTTGGGAAACCATAAATACCGTACATAGTATTTGCCAATCTTTTAATTGCCTGTTGTTGTACGTCCAAAGCTTTTCTTTCAGTTTCATCATCACAAGCTTTCATTTCACGTTTAATTCTAAATCTTTCCTGTAGAATCTTATCAATAACAGACGGAATAAACCCCTGAGGAGCTTTTCTAAATTTAAAACCATGTTCTGGAGAAATATTATAATCCTCCTCGTTTTCAACATCCCCCATAACCATCACATCGGGAGATATATTTTTTGAAATAATAATGCTCGGATATAGACTTCTGAAGTCGAATTGAACCAGATTTTCATGAAGTCCTGTTTCAGGTTCCCGGACATATCCTCCCTCATTATCCTCTGCATTGGCACGATCTGCGAAATTGGAACCCTGCTTATTTGGAACAACTTCACCATCAAAATAAGCCTGTTTTACCAAAAACCATTCCGCCTGTTGACCTGTGGCCATACGACTAACATCAAATAACGGTTGCCCGATAATACGGGTAAGCTCTAAATTAAGAGGCAAAGTTTGTTCAGCTATTCTTAAAGTAGATATAACATCATCCAAAGAGTAATCAAATAGATTATCCAACTCTTCACCGCCATTGTCCCAGAACTCCCAGATTCTCTCACCTGGAACATCAATTTTTTCCTCACCAAACAGTTCATAATAAACCCTTTCCAGAGTATATCTTTCAAGAGTCATATATCTTCTCATAACCAAGTATAAGTCAACATGAATCAATCCTTTAAGGGAAGCGGCATTGGCATAACCTCTTCTAATAAATTTAACATCAGATCCATCCATTCCAATGTTTAAGTCAACGCCCAAAATTTTAGCTCTGTCTTTAATATATGGGAAGTCAAAATTATCGGAATTATATCCTACAATAATATCAACATTATTCTCATTGATTATTCTTACAAACTCTTCAATCATTTCTTTTTCTGAATCAACCTGATTTACAAAGTCATCCCTATCCTTTGAGTTGGTTTTAGTCGATATTACCTGATTGATGCCGAAATTACTTGCAACACCTATCATGATTATTTCATCCTCTTCGGAATTCGGCATGCCGTGGGGATTTCTAACTTCCAAGTCAAAGCTCAAAATTCTGAATTTTTGAGGGTATTCCTTGACACGTTTCAACCTATCAGTCAATTTGATAATTTGAATATCCTGCTTTTTAGAGTCCAGATTAAGAAATGATTCAATTTCTTCACCTATGGCTGTCACTTCCGTCATAGGAATAACATCCCTGTCCATAAGATATCTTCTATAAAAAGGAATGTCAAATTCCCTGATTTGAAGTACACCTTCAGTATCTCGTAACTTATCCCTGTTTTTTGCAAGTTCCTGAGGATGGCTGAATACCACTTTTATAAATTCATTTTCGACTTGGAAATCTTTTTTAATGATTTTCTCAACACTAACAACATCCAAATTATTTTGAATTTCGGACATGCAAAAATCCACATCATCGGAAACAACATATAAATAAGGTTCAAATGTGTCATCCAACAATATTACATTCTTATCTCCATCTTTTGAAAATAAACGAATTACAGGCTTATCTTCATATGTAACATAATCTATATCCAAAATAACAACATTTTTTTCCATATTTACTCCCCATCAAGAAGATATTCTCTCCTATAACAGTCCAGAACAGTATAGGTAATGCCCAAAATTAACGGACCTACAATAAATCCGACAATCCCATATACTAACGGACCCGCTAAAAATCCAATCAACAATATTAACGGATGAATATCTGCATAATGACTGGATAATGCCGGTCTGATGTACATATCAACAGTGCTTAGGAAAAATCCGAACAATAACACAACGATTGCTCTTGCATAATTTCCTGTTGCCAGATCTATGAAAAACAATGCCCAATATATAGGCCAAGGCCCAAATACCGGAATTAACTGAAGTATTCCAGTCAATACACCTAAAAATATTCCAAATTTATATCCCAGAATAGAATAACCAATGCATCCGAAAATACCTATGATTACTGAAGTTAAAAAGTGTCCATAAAATATGCTTTTTAAAACGTTCTTAACGGATTCTATGGTATCATCAAAAAATTGTTTAGAATCTTTCGGAACAAAAGATCTGATGAATTCCAAACACTTATCACCATCACGAATAAAGTAAAATACAGAACAGACTAAAATAAATAAATCCAATGTAATATTTGCAAATTTACTTAAAAATTTAACTGAATAATTTAAAATATAGTTCCCCACATCATTGAGTGAACCTTCAATATATGAGTTAATTGAACTTGCATTTGCCGGCAAATACATTGAAACTTGGTCAAGAGCATTATTTATACTTACATCATTAGCCAAAATCCATGTGACGAAGTTGTACATCTCAAATACAATATAATAAACCAACACTATTAACGGTATCAAAACCACGATAATTGCCAATAAAATCGATATCGAAGAATACTTTAACTTGGATTGAATCTTACGGGCGACAGGTCGTATTCCATATGCCAGAATAGCGCCCAAAATAATCATGTTCAAAACAGGAAAAACAAACATTAAAGAAAGTACCAGCAGAACGACTATCAGCAATACAGGCATAGTAATATGTTCCTTAATGTCTATTCCCATAATATCACCTTAATACTTTAAACCAGAAGCATCTTTTCTATATTTTGCAAATTCTGTAATCTGACTAATTTTATCATTTTCAAAAACAGGACCTTCCACACAAATTCTCCAACCCCGACTATCAACACAGCATTGTCCGCATACACCCAAAGCACATTTCATGTATCTTTCAAGGGAATACTGGGCAGGTATTGATGCATCTTCAAGAATATCATATATGCCCTTCATCATAATTTCAGGACCGCAGACAAATGCGTAATCATAAGCCGAATCTTGAAGAATTTCCTTAAGACAATCTGTAGCAAATCCCTTAAAACCAAAGCTTCCATCATCAGTACAGCAATGTACATTAGAACCTAATTTTTCAAGGGAATCTGCAAACAGCAGTTCATCCTTTGTGACTGCAGCAGAAATAACATCAACATTATTGTCTTTTTTAACCAAATCACTGGCTATTGCATTAACAGGTGCCATTCCTACACCTCCACCAATAGCCATTATATTTTTTCCTTCAAAGGAATTATTAAATCCGTTACCGTAACTGCCCCTAATACCGATAACATCCCCAATGCTTAAATCATGCAATTGTGAAGTAAACTCACCAATATTTTTAACTGTGATTGCCAATTCATTATCATTAATCTGTGAAATAGACATCGGTTTTTCATTCTTAAAATTCCAAACCATCAAGAATTCTCCCGGATTTGGATGACCCAATTCATCCATGTTCCAGTCAAATTTGAATGTTTTGATTGTAGGAGTCTCATCAATAATTTCTTTAATTTCAACAATTTTCGGTTCGTTAATCATTTTTACAACTCCTCATGCGCAAGTCCAATCATTTCATCAATAGAGGAAAATCCTTTTTTAGACATGAACTCCTCAAGACCTTCATTGATTTTACTAAATACTTCAACACCTTCATCCATAATTGCAGTACCAATCTGCACTGCACCAGCTCCAGCATAAATGAATTCCACAACATCTTCAAATGTATAAATTCCACCAACTCCAATTAATGGAATATCCACAGTCTCATAAACAGAATAAACATTACTGATAGCAATTGGCTTGATTGCACGACCGCTCATTCCACCGAATTTATTGGCCAAAACCGGACGGGCAACATCAATATTGATTTTCATTCCAGGACCCAATGTATTGATTAAAGATAATGCATCGGCACCTGCATCTTCACAGGTCTTTGCAATTTCAGTTATATCAGTTACATTAGGAGTTAATTTGGCTATGATAGGTATTTCAGCCGCATCTTTTGAAGCTGATACGATTTTATGACTTAAATTACAATCCTGACCAATGGATGCACCATAACCCTCCATGGCATGAGGGCATGAAATATTTAACTCAATCATGTCAACATGCTCCTGAACTTCACTAACCAATGTAGAAAACTCATCGGGAGTTGCACCATAAATAGAAGCGATTACAACATTGTTTTCATGGTCAACTTTTTTTAATTCTTCCTTGAAGTTTTCAACCCCCGGATTTGAAAGACCGATTGCATTGATAATTCCACCATCAACCGCAACAGTTGTAGGATTTACATAACCCGGATGAGGATTAATGGAAAAAGATTTAGAAACTACTCCACCAGCACCTGATCTTAAAATCCAGTTCATGGATGAGGCACTGCTTCCCATAATACCTGCTGCCAACATTAATGGATTTCTAAATTCCACTCCACAAATTTTTGTTTTTAACATTTATATCTACCCATATTATTTTTGATTTTAATTACTTAATTAGTTTTTGTAAATTTATCAATTATTTCCTGATATTTTTCATTTTGTAATTTTAGGCTAATGACATTGGTTTTATTGGATTTGATGATTTCTTCTTTTGATTTGATTAAATTATCTATATGTTCATCTTGTTTTTCGATAATCAAGTCCTTCTGTTTCAGTAATTCTTCATAGTTTTTAGAGATTTTTCGCAGCTGCAATTCCAAGTTTTCTGTATTTGAATTGATTTGATGCTTATAATCATCAATTAATGACCTCAAATATTTTACCTGATCATGTTTATCTTCGATAATCATGTCCTTTTCTTTAATTTTTTCCTGCAAATCATCCAGCTCTTTCATTGTGGCTTTATCATAATCTATTTTAGTGTCCAATTTATCTTCTAAATTTTTATTTAGGTATTTTAATTTGGTTGAATAAAGTTTTAATTTGTTAATTTCTTCCTTTTTGGCTTCCAGTTCCATATAAAGCTCATCAATTTCGGCATTTTTAAGCTCCAATTCATTTTTCAAATCTCTAAAACTTTCCTTTGACATAATTACAAATCCAAAAAAATAGCTATAAACTAAATTTAATTTTCAAATAAATTAAATCTTTTTGTAGGATACAAAAATACTTATTAAAAATAAAAAAAATATTTTAAATCATGGAATGTTATATAACTTACTGCATTAAAGGATTTTTTGCTTTTAATGGCAATAATGAATTAATAGCTGAAAAATTATTTCCGCAAAACGAAATAATTGAAAGACTGGTGCAAATTGATAATAAAGAGATTGTTAAAGAAGAGCTTGAAATTATTGAAGAAGTCTCTAAAGACTACGATGAACTAATTATCGAATCAAACAAAAGATTATCTGATTATGAAAATGAAAAAATCAGAATTCAAACTCCCAATCAGGCTGGAGATTTTCTAAGAAGCAATTATGATGAATTTGATTTGAACAATGATGAAATTACAGAAGTTTATCGCAACCTGGCAATTTACAAAATAAAAAAGGAATCCGCATCACAGGACAAACATTTAATTCAGGCTGTGAACTCAATTGAAGAGATAGATGAAACCATTTCCAAATTAATTGAAAGAATTAGAGAATGGTATGCACTATATTTCCCCGAAATGGACATTATTAAAAATAATGAAACATATATCAAGCTGATTTCCCAAAATAAGACAAAAGAGGAAATCATAAAAGCAAAACCGGATGCATTTCCACACAGTATTATTGACCTTGAGGATGACATTGACAGTGAAGATTTGGAAATAATGAACAATTACGCCAATTCCATATATGAACTTCAAAAATCAAGAAAAAATATTGAAGAGTATATTGATCATAAAATGAACTCAATAGCACCGAATTTAAGACTTTTAGTCGGTCCGACACTAGGTGCCAAATTAATATCCCATGCCGGAGGAATCAAAAGACTTGCAATGTATCCTTCAAGCACGGTTCAAATAATGGGTGCTGAAAAAGCATTATTCAGACATCTAAAGAGTGGAGACAGACCTCCAAAATACGGTTTGATTTATCAGCACCCACAGGTACGCGGTGCCAAATGGTGGAATCGTGGAAAGATTGCAAGAATGCTTGCAGGTAAAATATCCCTAGCAGTCAGAAGGGATGTTTTTACTAAAACCATAGATGAAAATGTTGCAGAGGAATTTAAAGAAAAAGTTGAAGAAATAGAAAAGAACAATCCATTTCCAACAAAAACGACCAGAAAAAGGAATGAAGAAAAGTCCAAATTAAAAAATAAAACCAGGAAAAGAAAAAAGAAAAACAGAAGGAGATAAGTCATGAAAGTTTATTATAAGGATGGAAATGTTGCAACTAAAAATTTGAATCCCGGAACATCAGTCTATGGGGAAGAATTAATTGTAGAAGATGAAGAATATAGGATATGGAATCCAAGACGTTCAAAATTAGCCGCAGCACTTTTAAATGGATTGGAAAAACTAGAGATTCAGGATACTTCAAAAGTTCTTTACTTAGGTGCATCAACCGGAACCACAGTTTCCCACATTTCAGATATTGCAATCAACGGGAAAATATATGCTGTGGAATTTTCACCTACAACAGCCAAAAAGCTAGTTCAACTTTCAAATCAAAGGTTTAATATTGCTCCGATTTTAGGTGATGCAACCAAACCCAAAGGATATCTAAACATTGTTGAAAAAACCGACCTGGTATACTGTGATGTTGCCCAACCCAATCAAAGTGAATTGTTTATGAGAAACATGAACTTATTTTCAAAGGATGATGGTGTCGGTCTTTTAATGATTAAGGCCAGAAGTATTGATGTAGTACAAAAACCTAAAAAGATATTCAGGGAACAAGAAAAGAAATTGAAGGAAAAAGGTTTTAAGATTGTTGAAAAAGTAAAACTGGAACCTTACGAAAAAGACCATATTGCATTTTTAGTGGAAAAAAATTTTTAAAAAAATCCAAAAAAATCCAATAAATTTTCACTAGCAAATGAACTAAAAAACACATTTAAGAACTATAAAAAATTACTACAAAAACCGCCAAAAAGTATTACTTAGATACCTTTTTATACTATGAAATAAAATATAAAATATGCTAATGCAAATAAAATAAAAGTTCATCTAAGCGTCCTTTAGGTCGATTCACTCTATTAATCACTCCATTTAACTAACGCCTAAAGGCATGAACTTATTTTATTTAAATACTTATTTTAAAAAAAATTTTTTTCAAAGATAATTTTGCTTATTTTATTTATAAAAGTATTACTTATTAATGCTTGAAACTACCCAATCACATGAATAATTTACCCAAGAAATAATTCCGATGGACCATCAAATTGAAATCAATTTTGCAAAAAAAATACAATCATACACCTAAAATAAAATACATATAATTAAAAAATTTTGAAACAAGGAAAAAATAAAGAAATTCGACATCACCCTCATTTTTGAAAAATAGCATTGAGTTTTGCTTCAAATATATTGATTTTATGGATAATAAAATACATAGTTTTAATAAACAACTAGTGAATAAATCAGCAATCATCGAATAATATAAAATGAACTTATTAAAAATAAAAATATTTATTGGTACATCTACATGCAATTATATTTTTTGAGAAATTACATCAAAAATTGCCTTTGCAATCTCCTTTTTTGAAGCCAATGCCACAGGCAACACATTCCCGTTGCCATCTACAATCAAGACTTCATTATTGTCAGATCCGAAATGACATCCATTACGTGAAATATCATTTGCAATTACCAAATCAGTACCCGCATCATCGATTTGCTTTTTAGCGCAACTGATTATATCATCACGGGATATATTAAATTCTGCCTTAAATCCAACCAGGAATATATCAGGGTTAATTTTTTTGATTTGGCGGATGATTTTTGTGGTAGGCTTTAAATTAAGAAAAAGAGAACTGCTTGAATCTATCTTATTTTCTCTTTTCTTAAATTCAAAATCAGATACTGCGGCTGCGGAAATAAATATATCATATTCGGAAACTACATCCAAAATAGCATCATTCATTTCCTTACCTGTTTCAACATGAATAACATCAAAAACAGTTGGGATGTCAACACTGACATTAGCCACAACCAATGTTAAATCCGCACCTCGAATATAAGCCTCCTTAGCCAATTCCAAACCCATCTTTCCAGAGGATTTATTGGTTATGCCCCTGACAGAATCAATAGGTTCGTAGGTTCCACCCATACTTATTAAAATCTTTTTACCTTTAATAAAATCAATCCTTTTTATTTAAATTAACGGTTCTTAATGATTCAAGAACAATATCATCTTTTGATGGAAATTTAGCTTTTCCCTCATCCATTCTAGGATTAATGAAAGTAGCTGAACCTTCCTGTTTAATCTTATCAATATTTTCTTCAATTGCCTTATACATTGAGTCATGCATTGAAGGAACAAAAATAATTGGAGTGTCATGCCCATAAGCAGTAATCAACAGGGTTGAAATTGCATCATCGGCTATTTTATGTGCAAATTTCGAAATGGTATTTGCAGTAGCCGGAGCAACCAATATCAACTCTTCCTGAGCATATTTAACATGCTCAATTTTGCCTGTCAATTTTGTTATAACTTCACTGCCTGTTGCAAATTCCATAGCATTAGGATGAATTATCTCACAAGCGGCATCACTCATAAAACATTTAACATCCATGCCATTCCTTCTAAATTCACGGACTAATTTTATTGATTCAGTAGCTGCAATACTACCTGTAACACATAAAACAATCATTTAAACACCTTAAAAAAAAGAAATTAAGTAATTTGAATGTCTGATAACATATAATCGAAAACATACAAATTATCTTCAAACTGATCTAAAGGCGCACTGTATAATAAAACATAAGCCTGTCCTCCTTTTTCAAACCAGACAGCTTTATGTTCTCTTTGCACACCATTAGTATTGGAAGTATAAATATATTCAACAGCATCCTTGCCTGAAATCATCAAGCCACCTGAAGATACCAACTCATAATCCGGGTCCTTTGACATGGATTGGTATGTGCTGTTTACAAATGTATAAAAATCACCTTCAATAGGCCTTTTCTCAACATTGATGTTTACCTGACCAATACCAAAAGAATCAATTGAACTTAATTTGGAAATTGCCATTATTGAATCAGAAGACACCGCATGAGAGTACCCCCAATCAGAAGGATAATCAATAGTTATACCACTATTAGATAAAGATAGAACACTAGTACTATTTGAACTAGCATTAACTGCTGAAACAGAAAAAACAAATAATACAAACATGAATATTATGATTCCATTTTTTAACAATTTATTTTCCATGATTTCACCTTCCTTAAGAGGTTAATTCGCATTTCCCCCATTATTTGGTGTTGTTCCACCACCACTATCTGAACCGCCACCATCAGAGCCAGGATCAGACTGTTGACCTCCCCCAGAACCTGATGAATCAGAACTAGGAGTGCTTGAAGTGTCAGTGGTTGTTTCAATAGTGTTACTGGATGATGTACTCCAAGAATTATTATGGGACGTACTTGTTGTATTGGAAGTCTTAACTTCCTTAAATTCAGGGAATGCAGTATCTTGAATTGTTGCTACAGATTCCGTTGGAGATACCTTATCAAAATCGAAATTGAATACACCATAAGCGACACCTGCAGTAAATCCAATAACCAACACTAACAATAACAGCAGTTTAAATGTGCCTCCATCCATAGATGACTTTTTAGCTTTATTATATTTGGCATCACCTTTTTTAGGATTGATGATGTATTTTTGAACCAAATCCTGTTCTTCCTTCTTTTTATTGCTGGTAGGTCTTTTACTTCTTCTTCTCTTTTTAGTATTGGAAGATGATTTACCTTGCATAGACCTGATTTTTATTGTAGCTGCTTCAGCATCAATAGTATTTAACTTATCTTCATATTTGGAACGAAAATAACTATACTTATCGGCAGAAATTCTACCAGACCTATAATCAGCCTCCAAACTACTTATGATTTTAAGAAGTTTTTCTCTATCTTCTGACATGCCTACCCTCCCTGAACATTATAATAATATAATATTTAGCATCGTTAATTTATAAGTTTAACTTAAAATTCAGGATAAGAACCTAAAACCTTCAAAAAATATGTATTCTCTTTGATTTCTTTGAGGATAATTTGGACAACATCGTCATCCTGATGTCCATTGAAATCAACGAAAAACAAATATTTGCCCAACCCCTTTTTGGAAGGCCTTGACTCGATTTTAGTTAAGTTAATATTATTTTTTTCAAATATTCCCAAAATATGGTACAATCCTCCGGGGCGGTCTTCATATATTGAAAAAATAATGGAAGTTTTATCCTTGCCCGTCCTTTCATGAGCCTCATTTGATAAGACAACAAATCTAGTTTCATTATTGTCCGTATCCTGAATATTTGACTCAAGAATTTCTAAATCATATAAATCAACTACTTTAGCATTACCAATTGCAGCCTTAGATTTATCGCCAACAATATTTTTAGCAGCATTGGCTGTGCTGACTGCATAATGAGGCTGTATTTTATGCTCTGCAATAAATTCCTGACACTGGGCTATCGCCTGAGCATGAGAATATACGTCTTTAATATCTTCCATTTTAGCGCCGGGATTCACTACCAAATTTTGATTTATTGGGATAATAATCTCACCGAATATTTTTAAATCGAATTTGTGAGCCAATGAATCAAGTGTAATTCCCACAGGCCCCTCGATTGAATTTTCGATGGGAACAATACCTAACGAGCACTCCCCATTGCTTACGCTTTCCATCACTGCAGGGATTGTGCAATATGGGATTAAATCTTTTCCAAAATTACTGGCCGCTTCATGAGTGAAAGTACCCTTAGGCCCTAAAAATGAAATTAAAGAAATGATAATCACCTCTAAAAAAAATAAAAAAAAGGATATTTAAGATTCTAATTTTTCAATTAGTCTTAAAATATCAGTTTGTGTTATAATACCAATAACTTTATCATTTTCGACAACTGGCAATCCATTAAAACCAGTTTCCATGATAATATTGGATATTTCAGTTATGGACATGTCTTTTGAAACAAATACTGGGTTTGAAGACATGATATCCTCAACCAAAAGGTCTTTAATTTGAGATTTTTGGTATTTTTCAGGAACGGATTTTCTAAATTCGATGAATGCCCTCATCAGATCTTTAGAAGTAACCATTCCAACAAGTGTCTCATCATCAACAACAGGCAATCTGCCAATGTGTGATTCAATCATTTGCCTTCTGGCATGCACAATTCTCTCTGATGGAGATACAGAAATTAAATTTTTGCACATTATCTCCTTAACAGAGATTTTATCAAATGCAATGCCTACCGCAAGAGTAACGAAATCCGCTTTTGATACAATACCAACCATTTCATTATCTTCCATTACTGGAACTGACCCTATGCCTTTTTCAAGCATTATTTTAGCCACTTCCCCTAATTGCATTGACTGAGGAACTGTAATAACATCTTTAATCATTACAGATGAAACATGAAGCCTTGATGCAGGCATGTTTTCATATTTTGAAGAACCAAGTTTATTAGCGATATCTCTCTCAGAGATAATACCAACCAATTCCTTATTATTTGTTACCGGTAAACGTGATACATTATGTTTACGCAATAATTTTAAAGCATCAGTAAGATTTTGATCTTTGTCTACAGTAATTATATTCTCAGACATCAAATTCTTAATTTGCATGTTATCATCTCCTATTAAATGTTTAATATCTTTTAACTGCGTTCAATATGTCTCTTTCAGTGATAATTCCCATTACTTTATCATTTTTAACAACCGGAACCCCACCAATATTTCTTTCAGCAAAGAGTTCACATAACTCTCCAACTGTCATTGTAGGTTCGACTGTAACTGGGTCTTCAACCATTATTTCAGAAACGATAGTTTTTAAAACATCAGTTGCTAAATTGGAATTTAAATTATCAAACAATTCTTTAGCATTTAAAAATCTTATAACATCAGTAGAAGTTAAGATACCTAATAACTTTTTAGCTGCTTTAGAGATATCTGCTTCACCACCAACAATAGGAATTCTTCTTAAACCATTTCTAACCATGATTTTACATGCTCCTTCAAGAGGAGTTCCAGGAGTTGTGGTGAATACTTTAGTACTCATGAAATCTTGAACAGTTTCTTTACCTGCTACACCTGCTAAGGATAAAGCAATATCCCTTTCAGTTACAATTCCCGCAAGTTTGCCGTCTGCATCAGTAAGAGGTATAGCACCTAGTTGGTTAGCTAACATAGTTTCAATAGTTTCACCGATTGAAGCTTTGCTAGATAAAGTGATCAAATCACGTGTCATGATTTCTTTGACCGGTTCATTGATTGCTGCTAAGAAGTTATCTTCATACTTTTTCTCAATAATGTTGAATTTTTTTCCGCCACCAAAGAAATCTAATATATCCATTACTGTTACAATACCTAATAATTTACCAGAACCTGGGTCTGTAATTGGCAATCTTCTAAATTCATGTTCCATCATAACTTTAGCAGTATCTTTGATACTTTTGGAAGGAGGAATAGAAACTACATCTCTGGTTGCAATAGCCATGATGTCTCCTTCTTTATCATGAACTTTAGTTTCACGTTCGATTGCGCCTGTATTTGATTTTCTGTTAATGGATGTTTTATCTTTCATTTTCACACCTCTACTTAAATTATATTCCCTAAAAATAAAATTATATCAAAAACAAAATCACTCAATATCCAAAATCTTATGGATTTGAGGAATAGTTAAAACTTCAAAATATTGCCCAACAATCTCGGAAAACTCAAATAATTTAAAATTAATGTCCTTCCATTCATCCAGCGGACTAGAAGGTTGGATAATTATTTGAAGACTACTTTTGCTTGAAATATTATCAGATAATTTTTTGATTACCCCTTGAAATGACTTTATTTTTGTTGAAGGCAATATAACTACTTTACAATATACATCTATGCACTTCGCCATTAATAAATTTAGTGATTTAATCTCATTTAAAAATATTTCCTCATCAAAATCACCGTCAAAATGCTCGGGCAATTTGATATCCAAAGAAACCATGTCTAATTTTTCGATTGAATCAATATTATCCGGCAAAGTTCCGTTTGTTTCTAGCATAATATCCAAATCAAGGTTTTTGCTAACCTCGGATATGAATTCCGGATATAAGCTAGGTTCACCTCCAGTAAATGAAATCGCCCTGCAATCAGAAGTTATGATTTTATTAATTTCATCTGTGACTTCCTGAGGAGTCATTAAATTTCCTGATTTTTCTGATTTACTATCATTGGTGTCGCAATAGCTGCAATTTAAATTGCAACCTGCAAATCTAACAAAGATTTGTCTTTGACCTATTAAAAGACCTTCACCTTGAAAAGATGAAAAGATTTCAATAATTGGAGCTTTCATTATAACTCTTTCCTGTATGTTGCCCCTTGACCTATTCCTTCATTAACACATACAGAAACTGATTGTAAGTTATCATATGTTTCTGAAAGTTTTTTTGCTAAAGTTTCAGCGAAAAATTTGGATAATTCTTCAGCTGAAGTATATGGAAGAGGTAAAAATACACAGTCTACTGATGGAAGAGAATATCCTTTACCATCAATTTTAAAGTAAACTGATTTTTTGTCTTTTAAATTAAAAATAGAATCTTTATCTTTATCAAAATCCTTAAAATCAATTAAATTATTATAAACCGGAATTAATAATCTGTGATCAAGTTCATCGCAGATAGCTTTAGCATAACCTTTAACATCTTTAAAATCAACCACAAATTCAAATTCTCCTGCTCTTTCACCTTCAATTTCAACATCCACAAAGTAAGAGTGTCCGTGAATAAATCCGCAAGATTCATGGCCCGGAATTACATGGGCAGAAGAGAATCTTAAATTTGATGGAATACCGCTAACTAAAATTTTCATCCTAACACCTTTGTTTTACTGATATCATTTTCAATTGTTTCTAATTCATCAACAAATCTTTTTACAGTTTCATTTATTAAATCCAATAAGTTATTTTCATCAAATACCCGTTTATTATTTACATTAATATCATATAATCCAATTGTTTCAACATCATCAGGAGTTCCCTTATCTTCCAAATTAAGGGCAAAATGAATCTTTGCTGAACTTAAAGATATAGAAGCTATTGAAATGGATAGCTTCCTATCGTCAACAAAAATATCATCACCTTCCCTTTTTGTCTCTACCCCATATTCAGCCAAAATCTCTCTAAATATCATTACCAGCAATCTTTGTCTTAAATAGGCAATCCTCATATTTGGAGGTTGCTGGTCAAAAAATTCGCAAATGAAGTTAACCATGTAATTTGATTTAATTTCCAAACCAACATCTGCAAAATCCTTTAAATTATCCGGAGTGATATTAACTGGACCAATCCAAGTTACAATTGATGATCCATAAATTCCAAATTCCTGAAAAGCCCATGACGGATTAATCTGACTTCCATCATATTCAAAAATTTCATCAACATGCTTATGGGTAATAGTCATAATAAAAACCTAAAAAATTAATTGTACTATTAAATATAGGGAATTCAAATTATATAAACTAAACTAAAAATCAGTGTAAAAATAGGAAATAGCTTTGAAAGTTATAATTTAAAAATCAAAAATTGAATACCTCACCAAACTGAAATGATTAAAAAAACTATTTAGATTAGTACTTCTTGTTATGAAAACATTAGAAGTCCATTTATTCAGGAAAGCATAATTTTTTGCATTAACCGAAGCATTTGCACGGTTTCATCTTAGATTTCTTTAGTTTATTCTGCTATTCCTAATAATATTATATTAATGAAAAAGACAATATTTAATTAAGGAGACAAAAACTATGAAACAAGTAAGGACAAGAGATTTTATATACACTAGCGATGACTTATACTTTGCATCAACCAATTACATACATCCTGAAGACAGGGTGATTTCATTTTTAAGATATATCCCCGACCCTGAAGGAGACCGTGAAAAAAATGGCAAAAGATATAGAAAAGTAGGATCTGAAGAAGCTTATACATATTTAAGAGAAAACCATCCAGATTATTTATATTTCTGTGATGTGACCCATGTTGAAATGATGGGAGTTCCCCTAAACAAAGTTGAAAGAATAATTAAACCCGAAGAAAGGTTATTGGGCCTTAAAGAGACTTTTGAAAATGGAGGAGAAGTTAAAAATCCGGAATTGATAGCTAAACTAATGGATGTTGCCGACTTCTTCCATTTTATGGCAGACATCCCATATGACCATCTGGGAATTTCAGGTTCAATCCTTCCGGGGCTTCAAAAAAGTGATGTCAGTGACCTGGATTTCGTCGTGTATGGTCTTGACAACCACAGAAGAGCAATCGCCGCCTTTAAAGAAAACAGGGGAAAAGAAGTTTACATCAAAGAAGTTGACAAACACATTACAGTTCAAGGAATTACCGATGACTATTGGGATTTCGTATACAATAAACGGATGAGTGATGCAAGTCTGACCAAAGAAGAATTCAGATGGTATGAAAACAGAAAAGCAAACAGAGGAACAATCAACGGAACATTATTTGACATACTGGCCACCAAGGATTATGATGAAATTGAAGGTGCTTGGGGGGATACCGTTTATGAACCTCTTGGAATAGCACAGATAGAATGTGACATCGTGAGCGCACTTGGAGCCTTCGATAACCCTTCATTATACACAATTGAAAATGTCAAAGTCCTGGATGGCGTTGATGTGCCTTTAGTTGAAGTTGTCTCATTCACACATACCTATGCCGGCGAAGTAATAGACGGCGAGCATGTAATAGCCAAGGGCAAAGTGGAAAAAGTTATTGTAAACGGCAAAGATGACCACTACAGACTTGTTGTTGGAACTACACGCGAAGCAATTGACGAGTATTTAAAGCTTAAAGAAAATCCTGCTTAATGATTCACCATTATGAGAGATTACATCTCTCAAAACTAATTTTTTTTGATAACCTTTAATCAGCACCATTACTCTTAATATAACGCCAGTTATTCAAAAATTGCATATATACAATGTAACAAAAATTAAACTATTCAAAGTGATAAAATGACAGAGACAAAATCAGAATGGAATAGTAGGTCTGCATTTATACTGGCGATGATTGGTTCCGCTGTCGGTCTTGGAAATATTTGGCGATTCCCAAATGTTTTATACAGCAACGGCGGAGGGTCATTCATGATTCCATATATAGTTTCAATATTTCTACTTGGAATTTCATTTGTTCTAGTGGAATATGCCGTCGGGTTTAGATTTAAAAGATCACTTGCAAGAATACTATTCACAATAAGTAAAAAATTGGAACCTGTAGCATGGTTCGTATTATTCGTAGTGTTCTTGATTACAACATATTACGTTTGTGTTGTTGGATGGGATTTAATTTATGTAGTTTTAAGTTTTACAAAGGGTTGGGGTGCAAATCCAGATTTATATTTTGCAAATAATGTTCTGCATGCGACAGACTCAGTTTCCGGAATATTTACAATCGTTCCCAATGTACTTGTATCCATTTTTATTATTTGGTTTATAGCATGGTTCATTAACAAAAGAGAGTTGAATAATGGAATAGGCAAGGTAAGTCAAATTTTACTTCCATTGTTATGTATAATGGTTGTGGCTATCGTGGGATTCTCTTTAACATTGCCCGGAGCATCAATTGGTTATACTCAAATTCTTACACCCGATTGGAGCGCCTTAGGAAATGCTGAAGTGTGGCTGGCTGCTTTTGGACAGATCGTATTTTCACTAAGTTTAGGTATGGCAATCGCCATGACATATGCAAGTTACCTTCCAAAGGGCTCAAGACTGGTGGACAACGCAGTAATTGTTGCGTTTTCAAATTCAGGATTTGAAGTGTTCAACTCAATCGGAATATTTTCAATCCTGGGATTTATGACACTCACCAGCGGAATCCCATTTAATGAACTTGTAACTGAAGGGTCAGGCCTGGCATTTGTTGTTTTCCCACAGGTATTTAATACAATGGGACCTGCTTCATACATTATAGGACCTTTATTCTTCTTATGCATATTGTTTGCAGGAATCACATCAGTCATAGCGCTTCTTGAAGGAGTTTGTTACTCGATATCTGAAAAATTCCTTATAAGCCGTGAAAAGACAGCTACCGCCGTTTGTATTGTTGGATTTTGCATTTCAATAATCTTTGCTACAGGCCTTGGAAGTACCATACTGGGAGTATTCGATTCCTATTTGAATAATTTTGCATTGCTATTAGGAATACTTCTTGAATGCGTAATCTTTGGTTGGATTTATAAATTTGACAATTTAATTGAAACATTGAATGAAAATTCAAACATTAAAGTAGGCAGACTTTGGAAAATTGTCATCAAATATATTTTGCCAATCTGCATCTTTTTCCTTTGGATTCAGGGAGTATACAACGATCTCAACTTTCAAGACCCACTATCCATAACAATCAGAGTAATATTAACTGTTGCGCTAATAATATTTCCAATTATTTTCACAAAACTGCCTGCAAAAAATAAACATTATTACGACGTGTAAAATTGACATAAAATAGCTAAATTACTAGCTATTTACTTTTTTTATTTTATTTAAAAGAACATACATGAGTTATAACTTCTAATTATTTATATTATTAATTTTAAAGTAATATTACACAATTTTAGAGGTTATTTTATGACAAACATATCTTCGATAAAAACACACATGTACTGTCCGATGAAGCTATACATACAAAATCATGTTGACAAAAGCGAAAACAAAAATTACCAACTGGCAATCGAGGTTAAAAAGCTTAAAATTGATATTCTTGACTTGATTCAAAAAAATATGCGAAAAATCAAAAAAGAAATGAATATTTCCGAAATTGAGCAAATATTATCCTACAATATTGACTCATACATCCAAAATACGGCAGATTCAATAAAATCCCTGAATTTGGATTTTGAAAGTGAACAGATTAATGAAATTATTGATGACACTTACTTCAACATTAAAATAAAAGCTTTAAAAATCATGCAAGCAATGAATATCCTTAATAAAGATGCATTTGAGATAATTGACATGTTTTTTCCAAATTGCATGTATTCTTACATGTTAAAAGACGCCCAACTCGAACTGATTGGAATATGTGACAAAATAGAAATTATTGACGGAAAATATTATCCAGTAACCATTAAAAATTCAAATCCTCCATTAAAAGGAGTATGGGACCAGGATGCAATAGAACTGGTGGCCCATGCAATACTCATTGAAGAGGAATTTGACACAGAAGTCTTTGTTGGTTTTGTTGACTATGAAAAAATTGGTGAGAGGCGTCCGGTTGTGATGGATGTGAATTTAAGAAAAGGATTATTTGAAGTAATACGCGAAGTTAAGGAAATAACAGACAATGGAAAACTTCCAAAGGTTAAAAGCAGTGTTAAAAAATGTGAAAAATGCGAATATGCAGACATGTGCATTAAAAGTTAAAATTAAAGGGAGTTATTAAATAACTCCCCCATATGTCCATAAACATGATTAAAATTTAATATTGCCACCTAAACGGTTAATATCAAAAACAGCAGTATCGGCAACAGACATTACAGCCAAAACACCGGCCTGAATCGGATCAGTAATAATCAAATCAGCATACTTGGTTACACTACCAGGCATATTTAGTGAAATTACTATCAAATTACTTTCCTCTTTGACTTTTTTAACCGCCCTTGTAATTTCACCGCCCATAAGTGAACCGGCCAGAACCAATGCGCTTACTCTAGGCAATCTTGAAATGGCTTCAACAGCTTCAGCCAAAGATTTTTCACCGACTAATGGAATTGTATCAATACTTATACGTTCTCCACGTATATTATGCCTATCCGCTTCAGTAATTGCTCCCATAGCCGCCTGAGACACTTGTGCTCCGCCACCTACAATAATTATACGTTTACCATAAATATCCAATTGAGAACCATGCAATTCAACTGATTTAACTTCATCAATATCATTTAAATCTGAAAGCAATTCATCGATATCTTCAACATGTTCCAATTCAAGATTAATAGAACCGATGTTATTCTTTTCTACAAAAAGGTGGACATAACTAATGTTAGCGCCATGGCTGGTGATAACATCAGTGATATCATCCAATACTCCTTTTTTCTCATAAGATTTGATAGTTAATGTATAATCACTCATTTTTTGGCCTAATTTTATCCAATTCTGCATGAGCTCTTTTCCACATGCTCAAATAGTTATCATCTTCAGTTACAGGAATGACTTCAAGACCCAATTGCTTATGTTCAGCAATCCATTCCTCATGAAATACGGGTATTTCTATTTTAATTGGCTCAGAGGTTTTATTTACAACAATTAAATTTCTATAAGGAAAATCCCATTCTACAATGTATCCTCCAAGACTTACCATATGATACGGCCTCATAACAAATTTCATAAAATCACCTCATAATAATCCAAGTACAATAGATAATATTCCAAGCAATGTAGTTCCGAGTATTGTAGGCAATAACTGCCTGTTAGTGAATACCGGGCTGAATGCAGATAAAATTCCCATCATAAACACAAGTACTAAAGATACAAGGACAACAATTAAAATGCTCCAAGATGTGATTAACGGCGGAATTCCCAGGAACAATACTGAAAACAGTGCACCAAGCACCATCATAAAGAATCCTCTTGTCAAATAGACAATGGTCCTATACTTTGAAGCATATTCCATATATGGTCCCTCAATAACATCACATTTCGCTTTAATAATTGAAAATGGATACTCATTCAATATAATCATGTATCCAATGAAGAATACAATAGCTGCAATGGCTCCTGATACTGTAAACAGGAATGGCCCATGAACCTGCTGATATGCGACAATTTCCTCAAGGAAAATGCTTCTTGCCTGAGTCACAGGTGCAAATAATGCCAAATACAATGGGAAAGAACCATAAGTAATCATCCTTAAAGATCTTCTTGAACTTATATCTTCAATGAATGATCTTGTTGCATTATTATGAACTGCACCTTTAATCTGGTCAGGGAATGGCATTCTAACAGACATGACTGATTTGGATAATGCTCCCATCAACACATAACATATTTCTTCGACTTTCAAAAGACCCACAATAGCTACTAAGCTTGAAAGGGCAGGAATTGCAAAAGCCTGAGGAGTCAATGCAATCAGCAAACACATGACTACAATGAAACAGATTATAGGTAATACTTTATATAGTCCCGGAACCGGAGATTCGACCTTGACATTTTCTTTAAACATGAACTTAATAGGAGCCATAATTCCCGGAGCAATTACAATAGGCCCGATTCTTTGCTGAATTCTTGCATGAATATATTTCCTTTCAATACCCGGCAGCAATGTTGAAATTATAAAGCAAACTAAAATTGTAATTATTGCCGCAAGAATTGAATAGATAACAGTATTTGAAAACATGATTTATCTCCTAATAATTTCAATTGCTCTATCGGTACATGTGAAACACGGATCACACTGTACGATACATAATTGGGCATCAGTAATCTGGTCTCCAATGCAGGCATATTGCATTGCACCAATATTTGCCATTGATGGAGTCCTTATAATACAGTGCCTTACTCTTCCGCTTTCGAGTGCATATGAATGATACAAAGTTCCTCTTGGAACTTCAATATAACTTTCAATGATATCAGTGTCAAACATTTCCCAATCCCTGTTGACTATTTTGCCTTCAGGAATATTGGCTATGGCCTGACGAATAATTTTAATTGATTCAAATGATTCAAGAGCCCTCATGACCAAATTTGATTTTACATCACCGTCAGGCTGTGTGATAACGTTAAAATCAAAATCATCATATTCAAACATTGTTGTTCTCAAATCTCTTGCAACACCGGTTGCCCTGAGAGTCGGTCCTGTAACGGCAAGTTCAATAGCTTGCTTTTGTGGAAGCACACCGATTCCAGTAATCCTTGACATTACGATTGAATCGTTGATAAACCTTTCTACAAATCCTGTAAGACCTTCTTCAAGTTTATCCATATCCTCTTTAAGCCTTAGCAGTTTAGCTTCATCCAAATCGCATCTTGGCCTTACTCCACCTAAAACGGAACATCCATACTGTACCCTATTACCTCCAATCATTGCAAGCAATTCCATTACAATTTCCCTTAAGTAGAATACCCTCATTGAAAATGTTTCATGGGAGAGAACTTCACAACCATGCGCTAAATACAAAAAGTGTGAGTGCAAACGTTCAAGTTCGCCCATTATGACCCGAATATAATTAGCTCTTTCTGGAATTTCGATACCTAAACCAATTTCAGCGGTCCTGCATGAATTCCATATATGTGAATTGGAACAAATTCCACAGATTTTCTCAGTCAATGAATTTGCCTTTTCTACCGGAAGACCTTCCATAATCCTTTCAATTCCACGGTGATTTACACCAATTGTGATTTCGGCTTCCTGAACTATTTCATCTTCCACGAAAAATCTTACCCTATATGGTTCCAATGCAGCAGGGTGAACTGTACCCATTGGAATTTCTGTCTCTATAATATTACTTCTTGGTACTTTCTCATCCATCAAATCCCCTCTTTAATCCGCATCCAATAATATAGGTAATAATGATACAACTCCAGCTAAAACGTCTTGCGGCCTTACGGCACAACCTGGAATTTTCGCATTTACCGGTATAATATTTTCGACTGGTCCTTCAATTTCTTCTGATGGAATATCACCATAACAGTTTTTGTATACTCCACCCATCAAGGCACAACTTCCTGCAGCTACAACCAATTTAGGATTAGGAATAGCATTATATATCTCTTCCAATGGTTTCCTGTTCAAATGTGTAACCGGTCCTGTAACAACCAATACATCAGCTTCACGAGGATTCCAAGTTAAAAACACATTGTATTGCTCTGCATCGAATCTTGGTGATAATATTGAGTTGACAATTTCAATATCGCATCCATTACATCCTCCGGTATAAACCAGCATGACATGTATTGCTCTTGCTCTTGAAAATGATTTAATACCCATCTAATCACCTTCCTCTTTATTTTTTAATACAGTTGTATCTGACAAGTACTGTGCAATAAATTTAAGTTTATCATCTGAAATTTTAAACGGTTGTTCAATGAATTCTGAAACATCAACTTCCTGATCGCCAACACAGCTTGGATGTATTGTTCCCTTTTCACCGTAAAGTGAATATATCGGGCAGAAATCATGACAGTAATAACACACAACACATTTTTCAAGATTAATTTCAGGTACTTCAGTTTTAGTCCAACCGTCAGTTATTTTAACAGGACTTGTTAATTTTTTCATCTCTACTGCACCGGTCGGACAGACATTGGCACAACCCCCACATCCAATGCAAGCCTTTTCATCAACCCTGTCATCAACTTCCACTGAAAGTGTTGAGATTTGTCTTCTCAATTCCATGTCTGTGACTCGGTCCGCTGCAAAAAAGATTCTTTTAAAGTTAGTAAAAGCTCCTTCCAAAGCTATTTTAAGTATACCGCTCATTTAAATACCCTCTATTGAATCTTTAAAATTTCTTTCGAATAAGAATGCCCTTGCAGGACATGCATTCTTGCATGCTCCACAATAAGTACACTTTTCATCATTCACTACAAAGTTACCGCCAATTTCATCGATTGCATCATATGAACATATCTTATGGCATAATCCGCAATGCATACATAATTTTTGCTCAATGAAATTAAATCCATCCTTAATCTCATTTTTATACATGGTGGATTTAGGAATTGCATCAACCGGACAGTGAACAGCACAGTTTTCACATAAGATACATTTATCCAAGTTAACGTCTATTGTTCCCCTGTGCAATGTAATAGCATCTTCCTGACACAGTTCAACACATATTCCACAGGATATGCAATCTTCAGATACTGAACCATCCCATGAATGAGTCATAAATTGACGTGCCCCTGTTTCATCACAAACCTGAACACATTTTCCACAGGATACGCAGAAACCGGATAATGTAGGCATTTCTTTATCATCAAACTCATCATAAATAAACATTTCCTCATCTTCAGCCAATGTCTGAATAGGGCATGAACTGATTGCTATTTCATGAGTTGTATTTTCTGTGTCTGCAGTAGGATCATATCTTAACTTGCCATCAATATTTTTAAGTGAATCATTTTCACATAAATCCGCACATAATCCACAATTCAGACAGGATACAATTGAACCGTTCGGTTTCTGATTCAGTTTATTGACAATAATCTCAAATCCTTCAACAGAAATTGCATTATTAGGACATGCCTTCATACAATTAAGGCAAAGTGTACATGAAGATTTGTTAACCATTTGACGTTTATTCATTGATTCATTTGGACAAACATCATTACATAACCTGCATTCACTGCAAATTCCGTCATCCCTATCAATAGAGACATGAATTGCTCCTGTTGGGCAGTATTCCTGGCATCTTCCACATAAAATACATTTCTCTATGTCTGTACCGACATAAGTTCTTGTAACCTCCTTGGTTTTTGTTTCAACTTTATGAGGAACATTATCCAAAGGAGGATTCAATATTTTTAATGAAGTTATTAAATTGATTTGCTTATCTTTTTCCAAATCATATCCGTCCACACGATTTGGACATGTCTCTTCACAAACTCCGCAACGTGAACAGATTCCATATACAATTCCGTCTTCAATAGTGATATTGCTGGTCGGACAATTGTACATGCACATTCCACAACCGTTACATTTGGCCCTGTCTACAACATAACCTCCGTAACCATTTTGGAAAATTGCACCGTTTGGACAGTTTTCATAACAAATTCCGCAGGTAAGGCAACTAAAAGCTCTACCATTAATTAATCTAATAGCTTTTGTAGGACATTGTTTAATACATTCCCTTTTTCCATCACATGTATTAGTTGATAAAAACATTATAACAACTCCTTATTTACTCCTTGCAAATAGTAGTTTACCTACAAAAATTCCTATTAAAGCAGCCAGAAATGCAGTGGAAATCGGCAAGTCTGTATAAAATGGGAAATTGCCCAATTGCCATGCAACAATAATTCCGACTATAAATATTACTACAAATGATGCTAATGTGAACTTTGCATCACCAACATTGAGTTTAATCTGAGATCCTATAATTAAACCCAATATCAAACCGAATATAATTGGTCCTAAACTTAACATCATTCGCTCTCCTCTACCAATTTTTTAAATCCTGCAAATGCAATAGCTATTGCAGACAATCCTACAAATACTTTTAAACCCACAAATATATTGAGATATGGGATAATACCTGCATTGGTAACATCCGGATAATGCAAAACATTCTGTAAAGCGGCGGGAACAACATTGAGCAAATCTGTACCTACATTATAAAGGTAAAATCCGCCAAGGAACAGACCTATCAATCCGAATATTATGAAACCCAAAGCACCGATTGATTCAAAGACTTCAACATATGTGTGAGACAACTCTAATGGGGAATTACCCAATCCATAAACAAGAACAGATAATATAATTCCACTAGCTATCATTGCACCACCTTGGAAACCTCCTCCAGGAGTTATGTGGCCTCCAAGAATAGTCATTACACCTAAACAGATCAATAAAATTGAAAGCGGCAAAGATATAATTTTTAAAATCATACTACCCTGACTCATCGTTTATCCCCCAATAATCCTCTGCCAAATATGAGCAATACCACCAAACCGGCAGTTAACAATATAATTGATTCGCCTAAAGTATCGTAGGCTCTGAAATCAAATATAACAACAGTAACCATGTTCGGAGCTATTTGAGTTCCCAATGCATTGTAAATATTACTTACACCAGGATTAATCAAAGCGCTAATATCAAATATTGCATCCACCAGAGTAACTGAAAATATTGCAGTTAAGATAGCTGCAAGCAAATTACGAATAGTATTATTAGACAAGATTACCACCCCAGTATAAAAATGTAACAAGAATAGCAAGTGTTACAATTGCATAAAACAACATTTTCTCAAGTGAATCCTCTTGTTCAATTTTAAACTTAGGAATAAGCGGAATATTTGAAATTAACACAATCGCCAATATAAATGCCACCAATCCTGCAAGCAAAACGTTTACATGGCGAAGCAGCAATGTTGAAATCACTAATGAAACAATCAAAAATATTTCAGCAGTAATGCTTCCGGAAACATCAGCATTGGTTACCGGACCCGGTGAAAACAGTTTTTTGAACTGTTTTACAACATCAAATATCTGGTCATATAGTTTCATAATATCCCTCCTACAAAGTTAGAAATTCCACTTGTGACAGCATCTGGGAATAAACCTAATAGTATAATTATAATCAACAATACTCCCATTGCAAATATCATTGAACGAGGAACCTCTTTTCCTTCAACTTCCAAATCATTTGGTTTCGGTCTTAAAAACATTGCATAGAATGTTTTTATAAATACTACAAATGTAGCTATGCTTACCATTATAGCTAAAATAGACAATTCAGGGAATCCGCAACTTAAAGAAGCTTGAACAAGCATTAATTTGGATTGGAAACCGCTTAAAGGAGGAACTCCCGCCATCGCCATACCACCAATTAAAAGCATTATACCAACTTTCGGATGATATGCCAAAAGGCCTCCGAGTTTACGTGTATCTACTTCATTTGTTGCATTTACGATTGCACCAAATCCAATGAATAATAATGCAGTAATCATAATTTCATTTAACGCTTGGAAAAGACCTGCAGTTATAGCAAACTGTGTTCCAAGACCTATACCTAATCCGATGAATCCTAACTCTCCAACAGCTAAAAATCCAATCATCCTTCTGAAATCTGTTTGAGTAAGTGCAAGAGAAACACCCAATACCATAGCCAAGATAGAGAAGAAGACTATGAGAACCTCAAATATTGGAAGTGATGAATAGATTCTAAACATGATCAATACGATTGAAATCATTGAGATAACTGTAAATGACTGTAGTAAAGCTGCACCATGAGGTTCGGCTTTTGAATATATTCCAGACTTGATGGTATGGAATGGTGGTAGACCAGAGGCATATAACCAACCAAAGAATATTAATGCGAGTGACATCAAGAATACTGGAGAAGTAACATTAACCAAACCATTGTGAACTGCAGCGGCAATATCAGTGACATTCACACTACCAGTCAAGGCCAATAGGAATCCAATTCCTAAAAGCATTATTGGAGAACCAATTGATCCCAAAATCATATACTTAAGAGCCATTTCGTAACTATAATCAATTGATGACGCTGCAACGATACCAACTTGCGCCAAAGCCAAAATCTCAAAGAATACAAACATGTGGAATATGTCATCAGTTAAAAGCATTGCAGTAACGGCCGCAGTACCCAAGAACAGCAGGAACAAATATGGTCCTGAAACTTCCTTATATTTATTTAAATAAATAAATATGACTAAGAATGTTAAAAGACCCACCATCGCAATGAATATCTGCTGTAAGAATGTAAATGAATAGGTAATTGCTGGATGGAACATCACATTTGTTACATTATCCATTATTGGAGCATATCCTCCGAAGTAATGAAGACCATAATTAGAAGCCAACGGTATAATCGGAAGACATATTGCAACAACAAATGCAAAAATCTTAGTTATCTTATTGAATTTTGAAAATGCACTAATAAGCAATGCTGCCATCAATGGAACTATAACCATAAGTGGAATTAATTCATTCATTGTATTCCTCCTGTTTTGATGTGTCAGCCAACATTACTTTAGTGGATAAAGTACCATATCTTCTATATAAAACCATTACCAAAGCCAGCATGACAGCCAAGGTACTGGCACCGATTACAATACTGGTGAGCACCAAACCAAAAGGTAATGGATATGCCGCATTTGCTGCAAACCATGAAGTGTCCATTCCAGGCATTAAAATAGGTACAACTCCGCCAGGCCTATAACCAATGGCAACAATGAATAAATTAGCTCCTTCTTCAATAAAACTAATACCAATTATCTTTTTTATGATATTGTCTACAAAAATTGCCGCATAAAGTCCAATAATAATCAAAGCAGCAGATGTAAATAATACCACGAGTTGAACGTATGCCATTAGCTATCCTCCCTTTGAGTTTTTTTAACAGCCAAAGCAATAAATACAGGAATAATAACTGCACTTACAACCGCCTGTGTCAAAGCAACATCAGGCGCCAGAAGTATCTGGAAAAGAACTGCAACAGCTCCTCCAGAAAATCCTGTTAAAATTGCGGCTTTCAGTAAGTCTTTTTGAATAAGAGCAAGAATTGCACTGATAATAATTATAAACATTAATATGAACTCTAACATTTTACTCACCCTCATCAATTTCCAACATAGTAACTGAAAATCTTTCATCCGCTTTAAGCTTTTCAGAATTTTCACTTTCTAAAGCCTGCATTTTTTCTTTAGATTGGATGAAAGGATTATCATCAACAACTTCTTCATCAGTTACTAAATCCAAGTTATTTTCTCTATCTTCTTTTTTCCAATAAGCATTAGCTATTGCATGTGCGGTAAACGGTGCAAGAATAAAGTAAATTCCTGCAAGCAAATATTGGCCGATAGCAATCATAGCAATAATACACGCAATATCAAAAACGCCAAAAATATGAATTCTTGCATAAACAACATTTTTAGTGCCTTTTGATAATGACAAAACACCAACTGCTGATATAATAATTAAAAATGCTGATATTATAAGAAGAGCGGACTGAACATATTCTATCATTTATCATCCCCTCCCAAAACTACAGCAAAAACAACAGTGCCTACGAAACCAAAGAATATTAAAGCTAATGATATATCTCTATAGAATCCGAGATTGTATATATCTCCACCAATCAATAACACTACAGCAAAAGCGTTAATGATTACGGAACTTGCTAAAAGTCCCATGGAAGTGGATTTATATGCACCCGCCCTTAAAGCAGCCAACATTAATATGATTAATGCAATAACCACCAAATATTTTGAAATAAACAATATATCCATACTATCTCACTCGACTATTTAATGAGAAAATGCATCATTCCAACATTTTCTTAATATACGGTTCAAAAGGAATAATATCCTCTTTTTCTCTTGGAGAAATAGCAGCCACTTTAATAATGTTATTTTCGCTGTCCAAATCGACAGACAAAGTACCAGGAGTTAAAGAAATACTATTAGCTAAAATTGTTTGAGAAACAGGCCTTTCCAATACTGTTTCAATATCAACAACAATAGGATCAATATTTCTCCTCATAATTGAATTAAAACAAACATCTATTGTTGATTTAATTATTTCGTAAATAAGAACTACGAAATAGACAATTCCGTAGCCAATTCTAGTCAAAAACATTAAACAAGCTCCATTTCATTTATATTAATAATAGCCATAATATTGACTAAATAATAATAATATTATTTATCATGATTATTTATTATAAATGTATGCTTTTTTAAAAAAAGTTATTTGAAATATAACTGAGTTATGTTAAAAATTAATAAAAAGGCAAATAAAAGAAAATTAAAATATTTAATCAAAAAAATAAGATAAAATTTAAATTTATTTGGAAAAATAAGCTCCAATAGTTGATAATTGATTTTTTAAGAATGAACATGCAAGACGTATTTCTCAAAAATATTGAATAAAAATGGTGCATGATACACAATAGCTATCAAAATCAAAACAAAAATGCTGATTAACCCAAATTGTTTATAAACCTTTTTTGAAGACAAAGGGGCAAAAATCTTAATTCCAGCAGGACTGAATGAATCCAGAACAACATGAGAAAATACCCCCAATGCTAAAGCTGAAACTATCTCAATATAAGTAATGCCAATATTATTAATAAAAAACAAGCTCACAAAAAACAACGGTAAAAAAATCATCAATAACCTTTTATTTAAAAATAAAAAGCTTAAAAGGACTGTCAAAACAGCAAAAATCAAGTACTGATTATCAAGAATTGTTACGCTGGTTACCAACTGATATGCCCAAATCAACATCAGTGAAACAGCCGATGTTAAAACCAAAACACCAAAAATGGAATGTGTGAAACTTCTATGTTCTGAAAAATAAAATGTAACGCCCAAAAATACAATAATTAAACCAAGATAATAAGGTAATTTAAGTATATAAAGTAAAATGAACAGTACTAAACCCAAAATAATCATCTTATAGACATGATCTTTTTTAAATTTATGATCAAAGTCGGGAATATTTGCACCAATGAATGTCAATGCAATTAACAGAGGATTGTGGAAAAACATCAATGCGAGCAGCAGTGCAAATATAGAATGTCCCTTATAAGAAGACAACTTAAATCACCTTGCTTACTTAATATATTATTAATATTAAATGTGATTTATCCGAGAGCATTTGAAAAGTATTATGCCTGCAAATTCACTTCAATCAAAAGTAATTTCAGAGTGAATTCCAAAATAAGACAAAAAGCTTTTCATCTGAAGCAGTGCCCTTTCAACACTACCCTCACCAACACTGGAAAATGGAGATAAAACTTCGCCGGTGATTGCTGGAATTCCTTTTATATTGCAAACATCTTCAACCGCCCCTTTATATGATTCTCCTGCAGAATCAAAAGCTATCAGTTTACATTTAACATCCCGAGAAATATAACTGGCCATCAAAAAGCTTTCAGGAGTTGGAGATTTGGTTGAAAAAATCGATTCGACACCCGGATTGCTGTTGAATGCAGTTGAATGAAAATCCCCCACAAAATCAATTCCCAATTCCAATATTTTTTTAATTATTACATTGCTTAAAGAATTTTCAATATGTGCCGCCCTATTCAAATCTAGAGCATTGAAAAACCGACTATTTTCCATGGTTGCCTTTGGAGCTGCAAATGGAATAAAAAATAATGTGTTATTGATTTCCTCATTGACCAATTCATTTAAAATACGAATATTGGCTATTTGTGAAGGCAGTTCATTGCCATGAATGCCTGATAGGATCAAAATTTTCCTGCCGCCCTTTCCTAATTTAAAAATAGGGGTTCCATAAACTGATTTCTCTAAAATAAACTTGTTTAACGAATTCAATTCAATTTCATTAAAAACATGGGCATTTTTTGAAATAAAACCGCCGGAAAGATTGGAAATGTAACTCATTTCCAGATTATCACAATACTCCACTTTTTCAAAATCCATAATTAATTATAGATAGAAGCTCTTATTTAAAATTAGGGATAAAATTGAAGAAGTATATCAAAAAGTTAATTAGACTCATAAATTATGAAAGAGATGCCGAAATTGAGTTGATGCAGACGGAAATATCAAATATGTCCGGCATTAAACGAGAAGAATTAGGAAGAGCCATCAATAAAGTTAAAGGAAAACGAATGGGCAAAGAATTAGGAATGCAAATAGTGCAGTTCGGAAGATCCGAACCCATCGAAACAGAAATAAGCGTTGGCGATATGATACTGGTCAGCACAGACAATCCTCTCCGAAGTGATTTGACCGGCACAGTAACGGAAAAGGGGGCCAGATTTATAAAAGTGGCTTTTGACAAGAATATCCCAAAATGGGCCTTGAAAAAGAAAGTGAGACTTGATTTATATGCCAATGACGTTACTTTCAGAAGAATGGAAGATAATCTGAAACATTTGAGTTTGAAGGGTAAAAATGCCCTTGAATATATGTTAACAGATAGAAATCCCAAAAAGAACAGGAAAACACCGTATATTAATTATATCGATAAAAATTTGAACCCATCACAGAAAATAGCAATTGAAAATGCTTTATCCTGTGAAAATTTCTTTTTAGTGCATGGACCTTTTGGAACAGGGAAAACCCGAACTTTAGTCGAGCTGATATCTCAGGAAACAAGACAGAACCATAAGGTATTGGCAACGGCCGAAAGTAATGCTGCAATAGACAATATACTAGAGCGACTAATGAAAAATAAAAAATTAAATCTTACAAGACTTGGCCATCCCCAAAGAGTGTCTAAAAGGAACATTACCTATTCACTTGCCTATAAAGTTGAAAATCATGAGCTAAATAAAAGAATAAAAAAAATACATAAGAAAATTGACAGGATAATTGAAAAAAGAAAATCATATACCAAGCCAACACCCCAATACAGAAGGGGTTATGGGGATTACGATATACTATACAACGCATCAAAGGGAAAGGGGGGCCGCGGAATAAGCCCTGAAAAAATGAAGTCAATGGCACAGTGGATTGAATATAACCAGGAAATCGATGAACTGCATGCAGACATCAAAAGAATTGAAAATAAAATGGTCAATAAAATCATTGATGAAAGTGATGTTATCCTTGCCACCAATTCATCAGCGGCACTCGAGTCAATAGCCAGAACCAAATTTGATGTTGCAATCATTGATGAAGCATCACAGGCCACCATCCCAAGCATTTTGATTCCAATTGCAAAAGCCCATAGATTCATCCTTGCAGGAGACCACAAACAGCTTCCTCCGACAATAATCAGCCAGAAAGCCGGAGAACTTGAAAATACATTATTTGAGGCGCTGATAAGAAAGTACCCTCACAAATCACAATTATTGAATGTCCAATACAGAATGAATAAATTGCTTATGAAGTTTCCGAACTCCGAATTTTATAACAATAGCTTGAAAAGCGATTCAAGCGTCAATGAAATCAACATAAGCGACATAATCAATTCAAATCATGATGAGGAAGCATTGCTCTTCATAAATACTTCAAATATTGAGAACAATAAGGAAAATCACCTAAAGGATTCGAAATCAATCATCAACAAAGCAGAGGCTGAAATCGCAGTAAGTGTTGCCAATGACTATTTGACAGCCGGCGTCAGTGAAGACCAAGTCGGAATAATAAGTCCCTATGCAGACCAAGTTAAGCTAATCCAGCAAAAAACCCCTGTTGAAGTGAAAACGGTTGACGGATTTCAGGGAAGGGAAAAAGAGGTCATCATCATATCCACTGTTAGAAGTAATGATAATGGAAATATTGGTTTTTTAAGTGATTTAAGACGTTTGAATGTCGCAATTACCCGAGCTAAAAGAAAACTGATAATAATCGGCAATAAGGATACCTTAAAAAGCAATCCTACATATTCACGGCTCATCGAGTTTGTGGAGAATGAAAAGTTATTGATGAATTTTTAGGCATACCTAAACTTTATATACTATGAAGTCCAAAGTTATAATCAAGAGTATAACAATACTCTCCCAACTTATAACTCTTAATTGAGGTTTACCTTTTAAAGTCCATATAACTTTCAACCTCAATTATTCCCTCAATTAAGAGTTTTTCTTCTGTCCTTTTTTTATAATTTTAAATAGTATTAGAAATATAAATACTACTTGATATTCATTTTTATAAAATTATTTAGTTTAAGGTGATTAAATGACTGATAAAGTAGTTCTAGCATTCAGCGGTGGGCTCGATACCTCTGTTTGTGTTAAATTATTAGAAGAAAAATATAATGTTGAAGTTGTTACTGCATGTGTTGATGTAGGTCAGGGCGAAGAAGAAATGGAAAAAGCAAAAACAATGGCATCCAAAATAGGCGGACTAAAACACTATAATATAGATGCCAAGGAAGAATTTGCAAACGAATACATCTCCCGCGGAATCAAAGCAAATGCAGAATATGAAGGATACCCTCTAAGCACCGCTCTTGCAAGACCATTAATCGCTAAAAAAATCATAGAAGTAGCCGAAAAAGAAGGTGCAACAGCCATTGCTCATGGATGTACCGGAAAAGGAAATGACCAATTCAGATTTGAAGCTGTCATTCTTGCGATGTCCGATTTAGATATCATCGCACCAATCAGGGAAATGAATTTAACAAGAACAGAAGAAAAGGCATATGCAGAATCCAAAGGTATCGAATTGAGCTACGATAAAATTTACAGTATTGATGAAAACCTCTGGGGAAGAGCAATTGAAGGAGATGTCCTAGAAGACCCTGCAAATGAACCTCCAGAAGACATTTATGAATGGACTGCATCATGGAAAGATGCCAAAGATGAACCCGAAAAAGTATCCATCGAATTTGAAGAAGGTGTTCCTGTAGCCATAAACGGCGAAATTATGCCTTTAATTGATTTGATTAAAAAAGCTAATGAAATAGCCGGATCCCACGGTATCGGCAGAATAGATACAATTGAAAACAGAATGATCGGAATTAAAAGTAGGGAAATCTACGAAACCCCTGGTGCAAAATTATTAATCGCCGCCCACCAGGCATTAGAAGAATTGGTTTTAACTACTGACGAATTAAGATTTGCTGAGTATATGTCAACACTCTATTCAGATTTAGTTTACAGAGCACTCTGGCAAGAACCATTGAGAGATGACCTTGACCAGGCGATTGACAATATGCAAGAAAGAGTAAGTGGAGAGGTTGTAATGAAAATATTCAAAGGTTCAATTCAGCCTATCGTTAGAAAATCTCCGTTCAGCATACACAGCATTGAACAAATTACCTTTGAAGACAAAGAAACCGATCAAAGAGATGTTGAAGGTATGATTAGATACCACGGTCTTCAAGCGGCAAACTATCACAAATTAAACAGATAGCTTCAAGCTATCTTCCTACTTTCTTTTTTTGTACAGCTTCGATAAAATACTCGTTGAAAAAAGGTTTGTTATAACCAAACAACTGTTTAAAACTTGAATCTATAATATACATCACACAATAATCGTCTTTATCCCTTATTCCACGACCATACGCCTGCATTAATGCCATGACTGCCTGATAATAAAACCATTTTGGATCCAAATCCTTACGATACCTTACCTGTTCATTTAATTGAGGATAAGGAATCTTGAATACAATTTGAAACCTGCATAAATCACCTTTAAAGTCAACACCGTCTTTTATGGATGCCCCAATAAGAATAATGCTTTCCTTGGATTCTACAAATTCTTTCAATACAATATTCCTATCTTCCCCACCAACAAACATGAAAGGATAATCTTTTAACTCCTCCATTATCCAGTATGCCTGTTCATTGCTTGAGGTATGAATTACACCCTTCTCACCGTGATGCCTATCCAACAATTCCCTGATTTTTTCAATGGCACGAGGCCTTTTCCAGTTGGGGACACCTCTCCTGAATCCGCTCATCCTACCTACAAATTCAGTATAGATTGGTCTTTTAGCAACATCAAACGGACTTTTCTCATAGATATAATAAGTTATTATTCCATTCACAGAACTTTTCCATATTTCCCAAGGTTCCGGTCAGGAATATGCAGACGTTTCCCAAATTCAGCAGATTTTGAGTATCATCCACTACTGAAAAGGGTTTGAATTCGGCAGAAATATCCATCTTATTATTTAAGATTGTTTTTTTATCGGGCAGGTCTATGATGAACTCCTTATTTTTCAATCCCACACTTATTGCAGAAAAAGATTTCATGTCCTGTTCCAAATTCTGCTTTTCGACATAATCAAAATTGGAATACTTCGAAGGGTCGCTTTCAAATTCATCCAATGTGACCTGAACCGTTTTATTTGCATCACCCTCGATTTTTTTAATTCTCTTTTTGCATTCCCCAACAAGGTCATCACATAATTCAATCCAATAACTGGAATCCCTTTTTAAATTATTTATTGAATTTGTATACTGCATGATCGGTTCAAAAATATCAATACCGAATTTTGTTGAAATATACTCCCTATCCAGTTCAGATGATGAAAGCATAAGCATCTTACGCTCCAAATTATGAGCTTCATCCAAAATCAACAGTTCGCGAGGATCCAACATAGGATTGGCAACACCGGCATAATAAAAATAATCGTAATTGGTGATTACATTTTTTGCCTCTTTTGCCTTTTTCAAAGCAATCTGATAATCACAGTCACTGCATTTCCTTAAATTATACTCTGCTTTGATACAAAAGTCACAATATCCCTTATAATTACATGAATAATTTCCTCGGCCTTTAATTTCAACCAGCATGTCTCCAAAATCATCAAGATACTGTTCCTGAAGTTGTTTGGTCATGGTCAAAATGTAGGAATCCTCATACATATTGGCAAGGGTGGTGGCAATGGCAGACTTTCCAATACCTGTCCCCGCCTCCAATATAATATTCTTATAACCTTCACCAATTGCATGGTTAATTTTGTTTATAAGCTTAACTTGGCTGCTTCTGGGATTATGGCCTTTTAACGAC
>CADAOO010000012.1 GCA_902789505.1 uncultured Methanobrevibacter sp.
AAATCAAGTCCATGTTTATTAAAACAACTATGGGACCAGTAGTGAGGGTGATCTAATGGCTCATGTTGCTGAATGGAAAAAGGAAGAAGTTAAAGAGCTTTCCGGGATTATTGATGAATTCGATGTAATCGGAATTGTCGACTTAATGAACATTCCTGCAAAACAGCTCCAGGAAATGAGAAAATCTCTCAAAGATAAAGCTGTTATCAGGATGGCTAAAAAGAATCTCATTGATTTAGCTCTTGAAGATTGTAATGCTGATAAAAACAACATTGTTGATTTATCCGAACATATGGATGGTCAAATTGCAATTATCGCAACTGAAATGAATCCTTTCAAATTGTACAAAATATTGGAAGACAGCAAAACCCAAGCTCCTGCAAAACCAGGTGCTATTGCTCCGGAAGATATTGTTGTACCTGAAGGTGACACAGGATTTGAACCAGGTCCATTTTTAGGAGAATTGCAACAAGTTGGTATTCCTGCTAAAATCGACAAAGGTAAAATCTGCGTACAAAAAGAAACTGTTGTAGTAGCAGAAGGTGAAGAAGTTTCTAAACAAGTAGCAGCAACCTTAGCTAGAATGGATATTAATCCAATGGAAGTAGGAATGGATTTAAAAGCAGTATACGAAGAAGGATCTATTTACACTTCAGATGTACTTGCAATCGATGAAGAACAAACATTAGCAGATTTACAAAAAGCATTTTCAGGTGCATTCAACTTGTCTGTTAATGCAGCTATACCTACAGCTAAAACTATTTCCGCAATATTGTCTCTCGCACATACCAGAGCCGTTGGCGTTGGTGTAGAAGGAGCTATATTAACTTCAAAAACTTCAGAATCAATTCTTGGTCTTGTTAACGCTAGAATGTTAGCTATTGCTTCTGCAATTGCTGATATAGAAGGTGCAATCGACGATGAATTAGCTGAAAAACTTTCCAATGTTGCTGTAGCTGCAACTGTTGTGGAAGAAGAAGTTGTTGAAGAAGAGGAAGAAGAAGAGGAAGAAGAAGAGGATAGCGAAGAAACAGCAGCAGCTGGGTTAGGAGCTCTGTTCGGTTAAATTTATTTAAATTTTTATTATTAAGAACTAACACTTTAAAAAATTAATGGTGATAACATGGAATATATATATGCGGCAATGATTTTGCACAGTGCAGAAAAAGATATTAACGAAGAAAATGTTAAAGGTATTATTGAAGCAGCAGAGTTAAAGCATTAATCGCAGCTTTAGAAGATGTTGACATCGAAGAAGCTATCGAAACTGCAGCTGTTGCAGCAGCAGCTCCTGCAGCTGCAGCACCAGCAGCAGCTGAAGCTGAAGTAGTAGAAGAAGAAGAGGAAGAAGAAGAGGAAGAAGCTTCTGAAGAAGCAGCAGCAGCTGGATTAGGTGCTCTCTTCGGATAGATTTTTTAATCTATCACCTTTCTTTTTTTATTTCTTTTTTTTGTTGAATTACTGTTTTTTAACTAATTTTACCGATTATTTTTATAGATAATTATTCTTATTTTTCATTTGATTTCATTTAAATTAATTGATTTAATTTTGTAAAATTGCTTTTATTTAGTACTGAATGCTTTATATGTTTTGACACACATACATGTCATGTGATTTTATGAAAATTCGCAGTTAATAGAGGTTTATTTCAAGAAGCTACTATGCAGCATTCATTTATGTGGGCGAATATTTGTCTGAAAATACTGGGTATATTTCCAATCCTTATGGTGAACATATTTGAATGTTGAATTTCATTAGATTCAGAGGGCCTTTCGACGAAAAGATTAATGATGATATCTATTGGGATTTAAAGGATTTGAAGAAACTTTGACATCAAAATTGGATTTTTGAGGATACGGATTTTTCAATAAAGTTAGCTTATAATATCATCAATCAGTTTAAAAAAGATTTGAAAATTCTTAAATCATATTTTTTCATTAATTATTTATTAATCAAAAAATATATTGTAAACTAATGAATGATTAAGACTGATTCATATGGTAGAAATTTTTGATAAACTTGGTTATAAAAAGCAAACTTGTAAAACTTGCGGACAGGAGTTCTACTCACAGGTGGACAGGGACACCTGCGGGGACGCTCCATGTGATGAGTATGAGTTTATTGCAAACCCTGCAACCGATAAGCCATACAATCTGTATGAAATCCAAAAAGTTTTTAGAGAATTTTTAGAAAGTGAAGGACACACACATGTCCACAGATACCCTGTTCTTGCTAAAAGATGGAGGGATGACGTATTTTTGGTTGGAGCATCAATATTCTGTTTCCAGCCTTGGATTACATCAGGCCTTGTCAAGCCTCCAGCAAATCCTATTGAAATGGCACAGCCTTCAATAAGACTCAACGATGTTGACAACGTCGGAAGGACAGGTCGTCACATGACATGCTTTACAATGGGAACTCACACAGTAATCAACAAGGAAGATGAGTTTATTTACTGGGAAGATGAAACCATCAGGCTTTGCCATGAGTTCTTTGCACACATCGGAATCAACACTGAAGAAATTACATTCATCAAGTCCTGGTGGGCCGGTGGAGGTAACGAAGGGCCTTGCTATGAAGTCTGTTGCAGAGGAGTGGAGCTTGCAACTCTCGTTTTCATTCAATATGAGACCCTAGAAGACGGCACCAAAAGGGAAATTCCAATCAAGGTTGTTGATACAGGTTACGGTCTTGAAAGGATTGCCTGGATTTCACAGGGAACTCCTACAGCATATGATGCCTGTTTCGCACCGGTTGTTGACAAGTTAAAGGAATTGACCGGCGTTGAAATCAATGAGGATATCCAGGGAAGAAACGCTCAGATTGCCGGAATGATGGATATTGAAGATATTGGGGACTTAAAGGAACTTAGAGCCCAGGTTGCTGAAAGCCTAAACCTTTCCTTAGAGGAATATCTGAAAGCGGCCGAGCCGATGGAAGCGATTTACATTATCGCCGACCACACCAGATGTCTGGCGTTCATGCTTGCTGACGGCATCATTCCATCAAACGTAAAAGAAGGGTACCTCGCAAGACTGGTTTTAAGAAGAACCATCAGATTCATGAAGGAACTGAACATGAAGGAATCCCTTGCCGATGTAATGGCCATACAACTGGACTTCTTATCAAAATTCTACCCTGAAATTCGTGACTCAGAAGAGCATATCATGAACATCATCACTCTGGAAGAGGAAAGGTATGCCGCAACAGTCAAGAAAGGAAGAAGCATTGTCAAAAGATCCATCAAAAGGCTTAAAAAAGAGGGCAAATCTGAAATGCCTCTTGACATGTTGATAGACCTCTATGACGCTCATGGAATTCCTCCGGAAACAGTAGTCGAAATGGCAGGGGATGATTTTACTGTAAATGTTCCGGACAATTTCTTCACCCAAGTTGCGGAAGCTCACGAAAAGGACACTACCAATAAAAAATCCACATTCAAAGTAGACTTCCCTGAAACAGATTTGCTGTTCTATAAAGATTTCTACCAAAAAGAGTTTGAGGCCGAAGTTTTAGGTTTAGTCGAAAAAGATGGAGACCAATGTTTAATCTTTGATAAAACAGTATTCTACCCTGAAGGAGGAGGTCAACCTTCCGATATAGGTGATGTTTCCATTGACGGAAAATTATTTAAAGTAACTTATGCCGAAAAGGTCAACAATGTGGTTCTGCACCATGTAGATGGAGACATCAAAGATGATGTGATTGGCAAAATCGCAACAGGCAAACTTGACTGGGAAAGAAGAATAACACTTGCGCGCCACCACACAGGAACTCACCTTGTCATCGCGGCTGCAAGAAAAATCCTGGGTCAGCACATCTGGCAGGCAGGATCACAGAATGGCCTTACCAGGGCACGTATTGACCTGTCACATTACAAGCGTATCACTCAGGATGAACTGAATGAAATAGAAAAATTGGCCAACGAATATGTGATGGCAAACATCGATTTGGACATTCAGTTCCACACAAGGGACGAAGCACAGGAACTTTACGGATTTGTGCTTTATCAGGGAGGTATCGTTCCTGGAAAAATGATTCGTGTAGTAAAGGTTCCTGGAGTGGATGTGCAGGCTTGTGCGGGTACACACGTTTTAAGGACAGGTGTTGTAGGGCCAATCAAGATTAATAAAACCGAAAGGGTTCAGGACGGTGTCGAAAGGATTGACTTTTCAGCTGGTTTGGCGGCAATCGATTCAATGCAGCATGACGGTGAAATCCTAAGGCAGAGTTCAGGAATCTTCAAGGTTGAAAACGACCAGTTGCCGAAAACATGTGACAGGTTCTTCAGCGAATGGAAGGCTCAGAAAAATGAAATCGACCGCCTGAAATCTGAAATTGCATCATTGAAAATGAATTCTCTGGCAGATGATTTTGAAGAAATCAACGGTTTGAAAGTCGTTTCCCAGCTAATTGAAGCGGACTTCAAGGAGCTTCAGAAAATGGCTACAGACTTCACAGATAACGGAAAAGCGGATGTTGTTATCATGGGCAACAAAGACGGCAAAATCGTCGGTGCGGCTTCACAGGATGCAATCGATAAAGGCGTTAAGATCAATGAAATAATCAAAACTGCCGCAGGCGTATTGGGCGGTGGCGGCGGTGGCCGTCTGACACTTGCACAGGGTGCAGGCAAAAATGCAGATAAAATGGATGAAGCTATTCAGACAGCCGTTGATTTGATTTAGTATGCAAAATATTTTGTATACTTCCACTTCTTTTTTTTTTGAAAAATCTTTTTTACAGTTATAGATTAATTTTATAAATAATCAAATCAAAAGACTATATGTGAACATTTCAATTGATAAGAGTTGTTTTAATGAATTATGATGTAATTATTGCAAGATATGGTGAAATTGGGATTAAAAGTCCCAAAATAAGGTCACGTTTTGAAAGGAAATTAGTTAAAAATATTAAAGCCACATTCGAATGTGATGTCGAAAGGAATCAGGGAAGGATTTACATTCATCCGGAAGACTTTGATGAGGGAATTGAAAAGCTGAACAGGGTTTTCGGGGTTGTTTCCTATTCTCCGGCAATTTTCACAAAGGCCACATATGATGATATCGATGAAACATTATCCTGCTACACCCAAAATTTGATGGATGAAAACATTTTGGATGAAAACACCAAATTTGCCATTAAATGCCGCCGTGTTGGAACACATGACTTCACATCCCAGGAAATGGCTGCCCATTGCGGAGGTGTTGTAAGGGATGTAATATTGGCTCCGGTCGATTTAACAAATCCTGATTTGACAATATTTGTCGAAATCAGGGAAGATGATGCTTATATTTTCCATGAAAAAATCAGGGGGCCTGGTGGTCTTCCATTGGGAACACAGGGTAAAGTTGTTGTTTTGCTGTCAAGCGGCATAGACTCTCCAGTTGCTGCATATCTGATGATGAAAAGAGGTTGTGAAGTTATAGCTTTGCATTGTAATAATGATCCTTTTTCAGGTCCGAAAGTTACGGAAAACTTTAATTTGTTGGTAGACAGACTAAATATTTATGCAAGCGGAGTTCCAATTAAGAAACGCGTAATCGATTATGGACAATACCTGCAGACAGCCAAAGAAAAGGCCCCTGAAAAAATGACCTGTGTCTTATGCAAGTCAGGAATGTATAAAATAGCTGAAAAGCTGGCTTTGAAATTGGGTGCTGATGCAATCGTTGACGGAAGCAGCGTAGGCCAGGTGGCATCACAGACCTTGTCGAACATATTGGCAACCAGATATGGCGTTGACATGCCGATTTTAAGTCCGCTGATAGGTTTGGACAAGGAGGAAATCACCAGAATTTCAAAGGATATAGGCACTTTTGAAATATCCAAAATCGATGACGGCGGATGCAGTGCGGTTCCAAAATATCCCGAAACACATGCGGATCTGGAACGCGTCAAAAAAGCCTGTGAAGACATGAACCAGGATGTTGAAGTCGAAAAGGCTTTTGAAAATATCAGAAAACTCGATTGAGTTTTCACATACTTTTTTTCAGTTGGGGATGTTTATATTTTGGGATTGTGATGTTCACCTAAAAATCCCCAGAGTTTTTGAATGTGCAAATAATTAATGGAAATATTAATATATAACAAAAAATTAATTATTATTACACAGAATATTGATTAAAATTAATTATTTGGAAATATATATGCTATTTATAAAAAAATACGGAAAAATTAGGCATTAATTGTCTAAAGTATAGTATATTTCTATTTTTTTAATTCAACTAATGTGGAGGTTAATATTTTGAAAATTGATAAGAAATTGTTATTCAGTTCTCTTTTCATCATACTTTTACTTGCTGTTGGTGCTGTAAGTGCTTCAGATAGTGATGATATCTTATCTGCGTCCGTAGCAAGTTCCGACATTGATGAACTGGCTATTGATGCTGAAATTGATAATGCCAATTCAGATGTTAATGATAAATTGAATAATGTTTTAGTAAATAGTGAAGAAAATGATGACGTTTCAACTATTAATCCCAATAATGAAGAGATAAATGATAATATCTCATCTGAAAACAATGTTTCAGGCAGTGTTGAAACTATTGTCACTGCTCATGAATCAAGTTATGGAGAAGATATTTTAGGCAATCCTGCCACAGTAAATATCCAGAACATTATTAATAATCCTAATATTGCATCTATTCCTGGATTCCAGGGTATTATCGATACATTAAATGGTATTGGCAATAAAAATGGTTTTGATGTGCAGAAAATGGTGGATTTATTGAAAAATCTCGGTAATAATTATAATGTGAATATCCCTGCAATTACAGATGCTTTAAATGAAATCAGTAAAAAATATAATGTGAATCCATCCAATCTGATTGCTGCTTTAAATGAACTTGAGGCTAATTATAATTTGAATGCAAAGGATATTGTTGATAGCTTAAACACATTCGCAAGTGATAATCTGAATGTGGCACAGGTTATAAATGCATTAACCGACATTTCCGACAAGTATAATATCGGCCTGTCTGATTTGATAGGCACTTTGGATGACCTTGATGGCAAATATAATTTGGACCCTTCAGCAGTTATTGCTGCATTAATTACACTTAACAATAATCCTGATTTAAATGTTAAGGATGTTGTTGATGCATTGAACAGTATTTCCGGATTATATGGTTTTGAAGTACCGAATTTCATTGCTGATTTAGGCAATCTTGCTGAGAAGTATAATTTTGATGTGGCTGATTTGACCGATGCTTTGAACGGTCTTGCGGATATTAATAATATGAATATTCCTGATTTGGCCGATGCTTTGAGAGGTCTTGCTGAAAAGTACAGTTTTGATGCATTTGATTTGGCTAGTGCTTTGAGTGGTATTTCAGGCAAATATAATTTGAATGTGTCTCAATTGGCTGGCGTTTTGGATAATCTTGCAGACAAATATGATTTGAACGTGTCTGATTTGGCCGCTACTTTGAATGCTCTTGCTGAAAAGTACAGTTTTGATGCATCAGATTTGGCCGCTTTGAGCAACCTTGCTAAAAAGTATAATTTTGATGTGGCTGATTTGGCTGCTGCCTTGAGTGATCTTGCAGGCAAGTATAATTTTGATGTGGCTGATTTGGTTGGCGTTTTGGATAATCTTGCAGGCAAGTATAACGTGTCAGATTTGATTGTTGCATTAAGCACACTTGCAGAGAAATATAATCTGGATGTTTCTCAAATTGAAAATGCTTTAAAGGACATTTTAGATTCAATTTCCTCAGATGAGCCAAAACTCAACAGTCTGTTCATAGCCCCTACCAGAATTATTTCTGTAGCAAACGGCATTAGCGGATATGATTATAAATTCATCCTTAAGGATGAATATGGACTGCCAATTGCAAATAGGGATGTGATGGTTGTATTCAATGGCAAAACCCAAACAGTCAAAACCGATAAAGACGGCTGGGGTACAGTAACAATTCATGGCAATACTGCCGGTGAATATATTATGCTGTTAACATTTATGGGCGATAAAAATAACAATCCTTCATACAAAACAGCAACCATTAAATTAATAAAAGAAAAAACCATGTTCATCGCTCCGGACAGGGCGGTTTATGTTCAGCAAATGGCTAGAGGATACAAATATTCAGCTATTCTCAAGGATCAAAACGGCAATCCGTTAGCAAATAAAAAAGTTCTATTTATCATCGACGGTAAAAAGGTCGTTGGCGTGACTGATGAAAAAGGATGGGCTACAGTAACATTGAATGCAGTAACTGTCGGAACTCAAACCTTAACCATTAAATTTGCAGGAACTGCTACCTGCTACTATGAAACAATCCTGACAAGAACTATTAAAATCGTGCGTGAACAATCCAGACTGACTGTTCCGGATAAAGTTTACTCAGCATCAAGCAATGCAAAAAAAGTCACTGCAACATTGCTTTCCAAATCAGGTAATCCTATATACGGCGCAAAAGTCTTCTTAAATGTCGACGGAAAAACATATGTCGCTGTTACCAATAATCTTGGTATTGCAACATTTTCCATAAATCTGGCTAAAATTGGGGTTTTCACTGCGACCACAAGATTTGATGACAGCAGATTCTTTGCTGCAACTGCTACAAAATCAAAAATAACCATCAATTAAGAGATTCACTTCTCTTAATCTTTTTTTATTATTTTTTTCCAACAAATTTTTCAACCGATATTGTCAAAAACCAACTGACTAATTGACAGTATTCACCCTGTTAATCATAATAATTAAATACTATTCTAATCATAAATTATAAATGTCTAGTAAATAATTAATTTACTAATTGAGGTTATAAAAATGAAAACTACTGTTAGTGTAATTAAAGCTGATATTGGAAGTGTGTCCGGACATTGTGTCGCACACCCTGAACTTTTGGATATTTGTGACAGTGTTTTAAACGACGCTTTAGACACTGGTATCTTAAAAGATTACTATATCTCCCGTTGTGGAGACGACATAGACTTAATCATGACCCACGATAAAGGGGAAGAAAACGAAGAAGTGCACGAAACTGCATACACTGCATTCATGAAAGCTACTGAAAGAGCACGTGAATTAAAATTATACGGTGCAGGACAAGACTTATTATCCGATACATTCTCCGGAAACATCAAAGGTATGGGTCCTGGTGTTGCAGAAATGGAATTCGAAGAAAGGCCATCCGACCCTGTTCTCGTATTCTGCTGTGACAAAACTGAACCAGGTGCATTCAACTTACCTGTATTCAGAATGTTTGCAGACCCATTCAACACTGCAGGTCTTGTAATTGACCCAAGTTTACACGATGGATTCAAATTTGAAGTATTTGATGTAATCGAACACAAAAAAGTTATCTTAAACTGTCCTGAAGAAATGTACGACTTGCTTGCATTAATCGGTTCCACCGGAAGATACGTTATTAAAAGAGTATGGAAGAAAAACGGTGAAATCGCAGCAGCAATCAGTACTGAAAGATTAAACCTGATGGCTGGTGAATACGTAGGTAAAGACGACCCAGCATGTATCGTAAGAGCACAATCCGGTTTCCCTGCAAACGGTGAATGTGTAGATCCATTTGCATTCCCACACATGGTAAGTGGATGGATGAGAGGATCCCACAACGGTCCAATGATGCCTGTTTCTGAAGCAGAAGCAAACCCAATCAGATTCGACGGACCACCTAGAGTAATCGGTTTAGGTTTCCAAGTAGCTAACGGTGAATTAATCGGTCCTGTAGACTTATTCGATGACCCTGCATTTGACCCAACCCGTGAACAAGCTGCTAAAATCGCAACTTACATCAGAAGACACGGTCCATTCGAACCTCACAGATTACCTTCTGAAGAAATGGAATATACTTCACTTCCTGGTGTAATGAAAAAATTAGAATCCAGATTTGAAGACATGGATTAAATTTAAAGAGATTTTTAATCTCTTCTTTTTTACTTTTTTTTAAAATCAGTTCCTGTGTGCAGTTATTATTGTAAAACTGCTTGAATTAATTGTTATTATACAGTCATCAGCATTGACGTAATAGTTTTTGCCTTCTTTTGTAACGGTGGAATTTTCCTGCCTTAATTTTGAAATGCAATAGCTGACCGGCTCATCGCTTATTTTTAAATTCTTCTGAATCCTTCCTACGCCCATTTCGGTTGTATGAATTTTTTCAACATTTTCCAACAGTACTTTCTTGTGCATCTTATCACCCGTTTTTAGCATCTTGGCTGTTCCCATGATTATCTATTTATATATTACTCACTAATTAATAATTATGTCATTTTTAAAATTCATTCTTAAAAATCCATTCAGGAGGAAGAATAGTGCAATTCTGGCTATTGTAGGCATTGCAATTGGAATTATAGTTATTGTTGCTCTTGGTGGAATCACAGACGGTTTAGTCAATACTTTTGAGGATACAATTCATGCGGGGGGTGCTGATTTTTCAATTTCCGGTAAGGAAACCGGAGATTCCGCATACGGAACCAATACCATAAGCGCAAACTGGACAGATAAGATAGCAAATGTAAGCGGTGTGGATGAAGCGTATCCGATATATGTTGTCCTGACTTCCGTCGGCGATGATTACATGAATACTCTGATAGGTATTGATCCTAACGGTACTCAATTGGCGGACATATCCATGGTGGAGGGAAGAATCATGAAAGACAATGCATCCGAAGCCATTCTGGGAAAAATCTATGCCGATGATAATAATTACTCCGTTGGGGACAATATTAAAATAGACGGCGAAGACTTTGAAATCGTTGGAATATATGAAACTGGAGACCAGAACATGGCCGGAGGTGTATTCACATCAATTTCCAAGGTGGGGTCTCTGATGGATGATGAGGATTCTATTTCAAACATCTATGTCAAGGTTAAAAAGGGTGAAGACCCGCAGACAGTTGCAGACAGAATCGATGAGAAGTACGGAGACAATATCACAACAGTCACATCAGTAATGGAGATGACTCAGATGGCTGACATGCTGAGTACGCTTCAGGCATCAACATGGGCGATTTCACTTCTTGCCATTGTGGTTGGAGGACTGGGCATCATCAACACAATGCTCATGTCAGTATTTGAAAGAACCCGTGAAATAGGTGTTTTAAAGGCTGTCGGCTGGTCAAACAGAAAGATCCTCACGATGATTGTAGGCGAATCGCTTGTTATTACAATTGTCTCAGCCATTGTCGGATCTGTGATAGGTTATCTTGCATGTGTTCTTTTAGGTCCTCAAATGGGAATAGATCCGTTGTTCACTCCTAAAATATTTATTCAGGCATTTGCAATAGCTATCCTTGTCGGAATCATTGGCGGAATTTATCCTGCAGTCAAGGCAATGAAACTGCCTCCGACTGAAGCGTTGAGGTATGAATGAGGTGATATTATGAATGTAGTGGAAATCAGAGACTTATATAAAAGTTATGAAAATGGAAAAATCAAGGCATTAAACGGTATCAACCTCACAATTCAGGACGGTGAATTCGTATCAATCATCGGACCTTCAGGGTCAGGAAAATCAACTTTATTGAATATGCTGGGTGCTTTGGATGTTCCGGATTCCGGAAGCATAAATGTTGCGGGAGAGGATTTGAAAACCTCTAAAAAATTAAATGAATTCAGAGGCGAAAAGATAGGATTCATTTTCCAGCTGCATAATCTGATTCCGAACATTTCCGTTGCGGAAAATGTTGAAATTCCGATGTTCACTCAGAAGATGTCTTCCAAGGAGATGAGGTCCCGTGCACTGAAACTGCTTGATGATGTGGGCCTTAGGGACAAGGCAGGAATTTTGCCGAATAAACTGTCCGGCGGTGAACGTCAAAGAGTTGCAATCGCCAGGGCACTGGCCAATGAACCATCCATAATATTGGCGGATGAACCAACAGGATCATTGGATTCAAAGACAAGTAGTAAAATCCTTAAGCAATTAATCGATTTGCACGAAGACAAAAACGTAACATTGATAATTGTAACTCATGATATGGATGTGGCCAAACTTGCAGACAGAGTTGTTGAAGTTTTGGATGGTGAGATAATATCTGCAGGTGATGACTCATTAATTAACAGTAAAATTGATGTTTAGGTTGATATCTATTCATCATTATCTTTTTTTTTAAGTTATTTTTTTTCTTTTATTTGCATTTGTCTTTAAGATGATGCTGTATTTTTGGTTTTAGGGAAATTATAATCTGATTTGACGATTAATTGAATAAATTTTCATGGCATATGTTTCTCATACTTTTTTTAGAATTGTTTTTCCATTGAAATATTGTTCTGACTGCGTAATATTAATTTTATTTTATTAAATTGCTTTTATTTCTTACAAAAACCTTATTAAACTTGTTATTTAAATTAATATTGCATTATATTTTTTTAAAAAAGAAATGAGGTTTGATTATGCAAGAAGAATATAAATTTCAGAAAACTTTGTTGTATGTGAGTGATGAAGGAGAAGTTTCATTGGATGTGATTGTTGATCAGGAAAGGGAAACATTTTGGGCAACTCAAAAAACAATGGCTGAAGTGTTTGATGTAAAAAAGAATACAATAAATTATCATCTTAAAAATATTTTTGCTGAAGGTGAGTTAAACCAAAATTCAGTTGTTCGAAAAATTCGAACAACTGCTTCTGATGGAAAATCATATAATAATAATTTCTACAATCTTGATGTGATTATTTCTGTAGGTTACAGAGTAAACTCTAAAAACGCAACAAGATTCAGAATATGGGCTACTCAGCAATTGAAAGAACTGATAATTAAGGGATTTGTTTTGGATGACGAACTGTTGAAAAACGGTTCAAGATTTGGCATTGACTATTTCAACCAATTGCTTGAAAGGGTAAGGGACATCAGGGCATCTGAAAGAAGATTCAATCAAAAAATCACAGACATCTATGCTACAAGCTTTGATTACAAAAAAGATGCTCAGATAACTCGTGAATTCTTTGCAACCGTTCAAAACAAATTGATATATGCAGTTAGCGGTCATACTGCTGCTGAAATAATTGCAGATAGGAGTGACAGCGAAAAAATCAACATGGGATTGACAAATTGGAGCAATCCAAATGGCAAAATCATTTGGAGTGATGTTGTGATATCTAAAAATTATTTAAACGAAAGGGAATTAAAACGTTTGAATTCTTTGGTTGACGGATTTTTAACTCTTGCAGAGTCAAGGGCATTAAATAAGATTCCAATGTCCATGAAAGATTGGAAAAAAGTCTTGGATGACTATATTAATTTAAATCTTTTGCCCATTTTAGAAGGTAAAGGTAAAATTTCATCAGCAGATGCTCGAAAAATTGCAAAGGAAGAATACGACAAATTCAAAGTGATTCAGGATAGAAATTATCAATCAGATTTTGATAAGTTAATAATCGATATAAAAAGAATAGAAGGTTTTGATGTTTAGATGATTCCATGAATCATCCTTAAAGCATCCAAAAGACCGTGACTGTATTCGATGCAACCGAATGCAGTCCTCATATCTCCTTTTTCAAGATAATATTTTGAATCGTTCCAGTAGTCAATGGCTCGATCATAGACCTCTTTTTCCTTTCCTTCAAAGGTAATGTCCGCTACCTGATTCAGGTTTCTCTCTAATTTTGCAATGTCCTTTGCTATTTTTTCCGGACTTTCGAGTTCAGTCATTTTAGCTGCCTCCAAACATATACTATCCTCTGTCCAACTGTAAAGTATGACAGGATTACTAAAAGGTAAATGGTGTATGTAAAGTAGATGTCTCCTGCAAAGTATCCGATTAATGATCCGACCATTAGAATAATCATACGGATCGCACGTTCTGCAATTCCGATGTTGCAGTCAACTCCCTGGGACTCTGCCCTTGCCCTGACATAGCTTACGCAGATTGCAGAGTGGATTGCTAAGACTCCGACAAACCAATCGCAGTAGCCCCCAAATATTATTCCGATATAGATTATCGCATCTGCAAACCTGTCCATTGTGGAATCCAGAAAAGCACCGAATTTTGATGATCTGTTGTGAAATCTTGCAACGGCACCGTCAACAACATCCAGAAACCCGGAAAATAAAATTGCCACTGTTCCAAGCAACAGCATGTGATTTGCATATCCGTATGCCGCAATAAGCGCAACAAAAGGTGATATTACTGTAACAATATTCGGATTGATGTTTAAATATTTCGCTATCGGATTCAGTATTCTTGTTAATAATGGTCTTAGACTTTGAAGCATAATTTATATTAAATATTTCATCTAATATAATTGTTAGGTAATTGCAATGAAAATATTGAAAACCAGTATTGATACGGTAGATGAAAAAATTGTTGGCGAAGCCATTGACGTAATGTCAGAAGGGGGAGTTGTATTATATCCGACAGACACAGTTTATGGCCTGGGAGCGAATATATTTGACACTTCGGCTGTAAAAAGGATATTTGAAATAAAGCAAAGGAGCCTGCTGAAGCCTGTATCAATACTTATCCCTGACATGGCCGCAATTGATTTGGTTGCAAGAGTCTCCAATGACCAGAAGGAGGTCATCAATAACTACCTTCCCGGCCCTTATACATTCATTTTAAGAAGAACCCCGATTGTTCCGAGGGTGGTTACCAGCGGTTCGGCTTATGTGGGCATTCGTGTTCCGAATAATGATATCGCATGCAGGCTGGCTGGTCTGTTTCCAATAACCACAACCAGCGCCAACATTTCCGATGATGAGGTTTTATCCAATCCTGAGGATATTCTGGAGCAGCTCGGCTGTGATGTTGATTTGGTGATTGATGTTGGTGATTTAAGTTCGGACCATGCATCAATGATCATCGATTTCTCACAGTCAAATCCGAAAATAATAAGAAGGTAAGAGATTATGATTTAATCTCTTTTGTAATATTTGCCTACTAATACGAATCCAAATATTAATGTTAGTATCACTACTGCCAATTCAGCTCCGGTGGTATGTTTCAGCAAATTGACCTGATTATTTTTAATTTCTGATTTTGTATTGTCTTCAAGGTCTTTAGTTTGATTTTTGCAAATTAATGCAGTAGTATTTTCAGTTTCATTTTCTTCAGATATTGTTGTGTTTTCTGTTGTTTTGTTTTCGGTTATGTTTTGTTGTGGTATTGTTGTGTTTTCTGTTGTTTTGTTTTCGGTTATGTTTTGTTGTGGTATTGTTTTGTTTTCGGTTATGTTTTGTTGTGGTATTGTTTTGTTTTCGGTTATGTTTTGTTGTGGTATTGTTGTATTTTCTTGTTTTTGTGTTGTGTTGTTTTCAACTTTAACTGGAATGTCTCTGTAGGTTATTTTGTATCCGAAGAAGTTTTGATGATTATTTTTACTGGTTCCCAGTACCTCAAAATCAAAAATTGCTTCGGTTGTTTCATTGATTATTTTAATTGCACCCTGATCGGGAATTGTTAGATTAACGGAAGCATCTTTGATTTGCTGAACTAAAACTTTGTTGAAATCAAAATCGTCACTGAATGCCCAAATTATTTTTTGGGTATCAATTTTATTTTTTACTGCAATATCGTGAAATTCAACAAAGAAAGTTTTCAAATAATGTCCAATTGACTCGCCATTTTTATTGTTGATTGCAGAAGTTGTGTCTTTAACTTCAAATTCATCATTTACTTTTGCTTCATGGTCTCCATAATTGATGCAGTATCCATTGTATCCATCGTCAAAAGTAATGTTGAAATGTCCATTTTCTTTTGATTTTACAGTTTCTCCGATTCTGCTTTTTTCTTCTTCATCGGTTTTGCTTTCTTTTTCCTCTTCAACATTTCTTTGTGATACAACTTCTTCTTGTTGTGCTGTTTTTGTATCTGCAACTGCATCTTCGGTGATGTTTTCTGCTGATACAAAGTTTGCACCTGATGTGATCAGTAAAAAGATTGTAAAAATTGTAATTATTCTTTTTTTCAAATTTTTCACCTCTTTGCTTTGTATTAATTGCGTTGTAAGAGGTTATATATAAAGTTAAGGTAACCAAACAGTCACTTTTGCTTTAATTCAAATTATTTATCTTATTTTTCCATAATTTTTAAAATATGTTGCTTTTATTAATTTTCAAGTAATTAAACTGGTTTTTTCTCAACTGCAATTAATTAATATATCATGAAAAACAATATTTTATCATGAAAGTTTTGGCTAATTTTGAGGATAATCATAAGATTCCATCAAATTCTGCAATCGATTCAATATTGGGCGGCGGATTTGAAAAGGGTACAATCACCCAAATATTCGGACCTCCCAGCTCAGGCAAGAGCAACATCACTTTAACTTTAGCAGTCAATGTAGCTAAAAACAACAGAAAAGCAATTTACATTGATACTGAGGGCGGAATATCCATTGATAGAATTAAACAGATTTCAGGCGGTGATTTTCCAAGAGTGGCCAACAACATAATCGTTTTTGAGCCGACAACCTTCCTGGAGCAGAACGACAATTTAAGGTCAATCGATGTGTGGCTTAGAAAAAATCACGAGGATGTTGACCTGCTGGTTCTGGACTCCGCTGTTGCACTGTACAGGGTGGATGATATGAAATCCGCCAAGTTGAATAAGGAACTGGGCAAGCAGATGGGAATTCTTTCCAAAATCGCCCGCACATATGATATTGCGGTCGTGCTGACCAACCAGATTTACAATGCATTTGATGAGGAGGGAAATAATGATATCAGGGCAGTGGGGGGAACTATCTTGCAGTACTGGAGCAAGGTCATACTCCAATTGGAACGTGGTGAAGAGATTAATCAGAGAACTGCCACATTAATACGTCACAGAAGTATTCCTGAAGGCAGGAAAGCTATTTTTTCCATCACCTCTGAGGGAATTATTTAGGTACTTTTATTAATAATTAAAAATATAAATTTACTTTGGAATTGTTTTTGAGTGATACTATGAGGGATAAGGATTTTGATATTAAACACCCTAAAAAAAAGTTTCAGAAAACTGAAAGGGTGCCTCCGGAAGGTTATGACTGTGCAAACGACTTTTTTGAAGATATGTATATGGATGAAGACATGATTTGGATGGGTCAGAATACCAACCATCTGCATGACGATACAATAGCGAATGCCATGATTGACGCAATCCATTTGAAGACATACTGCAAATATCCTGCCCCTGAAGGATTCAGTGAACTCAAACAATTGATTTTGGATGATTTGGGTTTTGAAGATTTGGAAGTTTTATTGACTTCAGGTGCAACAGAATCCTTATATCTGGTCATGCAGGCACTTTTGGAACCTGAGGACAATGTAATTTTATCAGATCCCGGATACTTCATCATCGGAGACTTTGCAAACAGATTTGCAGGTGAAGTAAGGTATGTCCCGATTTACTTTGAGGAAAACAACTATAAATTAACTCCAGATTTGTTAAGGCAAAACATGGATGAGAATACCCGCATGGTTATTCTAATCGATCCTTTAAACCCGCTCGGTTCCTCATACACTGAAGAGGAATTGAAGGAATTCGCTGAAATTGCAAAGGAAAATGACATATACCTGTTACATGATATCACTTACAAGGATTTCGCACGAGAACATTTCCTTGCAGAAAACTATGCTCCAGGTCAGACCGTGACTATTTACAGTTTCTCAAAAATATTTGGAATGGCCGGTTTGAGGATTGGAGGGGTCGTATCATCAAAACCGATTATCGATGCCATCAAGAATGCTGTTGTCAACGATTTGGGTGTTAACATCATTTCCCAATATGGAGCTATTGCAGGTTTAAAATCAAAACCGGAATGGTTTGAAAATATAAGGCAAACCTGCTTTGAAAACCAAAGGCTAATCAGTGAAATGATTGAACCTATTGACGGTGTGTTCCTGCCGGTCTATCCGTCTGATGCAAACATGATGGTCATTGATTTGTCCGGTGCGGGCATCGATCCGAAGGAAATGTCAAATTATCTGATTGAGAAAAAATTATTCACAAGGGAAGGAGAATACACTTCTGAAGATTTTGGAGACAGATACCTGCGTATAAGTTTCTCAATACCTACAGAAGAAATCGAGGTATTCTGTGAAGAGTTCCCGAAAGCAGTTGAAGCTTTAAGAAAAAAATGATCAGTTCCAGTTTTGAAGGGTTTAGATACCATAAACCTCTTCCTAATTTTTATAAAGTTGAAAACCCCAAAAATCCCAAAAATGAAATTTCAGAGGATTTGTTAAATGATTTCAGTGAACTTGTTTTAAAATACAATTTTTCAGGTTTGAGCTATTCCAAACTGTCCGATGAGTTTAAACATGAATTCAACACTGATTTTGATAATGTAATAATCATAAAATTTCTCATGGGCGACAATCTAATCAAAATGGAAAAGTCCAGGGAAAAATGCATGCTGATGGATGATGAATTTCAGGATTATGGTGTTCACGTTTATGAATTTGCCGATTTTTTAAGAGAAAAAGGTTTTAAGGCAGATTTGATTCATCCGTTGGCAGATGATTTGAGCATGAGGGCGGTAGCTCTTCAATCCAATGACTGCGTTATTACAAGAAGCAACATGTGTCTTTTTAAGGATGGAATAACAGTTGGATTTTTCATGATTCACACATCAATTGAAAATTTACCGTTCAAAAGTGAAAATGACATGTGTTGGGTTGAGGATTTCTGTTCCACATGCGGAGTATGCATTGACAGATGTCCGGAAAACGCCTTCGATGAAAATGAAAAATTTCAAAGAAAACTTTGCACCGCCCACCGGGAAGGCTGCAATGACTGTCTTTTGAGATGTCCGTTTTATAGGCGTGGTTATGATAAAGTTAAAAAAAGATATGATAGGATGGTGAAAAGATGACTGACAAGATAGCTTTAGTTTCATGCAGTGGCTTAAGTCCATTGGGTTTGGTAGTAAGAGCGGCCACTGTAGAGCTCGCTTTGGAAAATGAGAACATTGTTGCGGCATGCATTACCGAATATTCAGCCCAGCCAAACAATTGCTCACCTATTCTGGATGATGCAAAAATTGTTACTGTCACAGGATGCAGCGATGACTGCGCTTCAGTGATATTGAATGAAAAGGAAGTCGGTTCCGTTAAAAACATTGCTGTTGATTCAATTGTCAAGGCATATGATTTGAACCCCTTGGATGCTGTCCGCTTGGATGATGAGGGTGAAAAGGCGGTTCGGGTCCTGAAAAAATATATTCTAAGCGAACTGGAAAATATTTAAAAAAAATAAATAAAGGGAATATTTAATCTGATAGGTAGTAATATTCTCCTTTTTCTTTTTGTTCACGGTCTTTGAAACTGTCGAGCTTGTTTACTCTAGGTCTTTTTGTTTCCTTATCTCTTCTGAATGTAATATTCAGATTTCCTAAAAATTCGTTCATTGCATTTCTCAAATCAGTTGGTTTTGATGCATGACCGTTTAAACCTGGAGTACCATTGAAAACCATTGCCCTGTCGGATATATAATCGATGAATACGATATCGTGGTCTACAATGAGTGATGCAGCATTTCTGCTTTCAACCATCTTTCGGATAACTCTTGCAGCTATTAATCTCTGTTCCACGTCTAAAAATGCAGTAGGTTCATCAAAAAGATATATTTCAGCATCCTTTGCAAGTGTTGCAGCGATGGCCAATCTTTGAAGTTCTCCTCCACTCAATCCGCTGACAGGTTTATCAAGCATATCATTCAAGGTTAAAGGGTTCATTATTTCACTTTCAAAGATTTTACTCCCGAAACTAGGAGCGTTCATATATAAAAAGTCGCTTACGGTTCCTTCAAAGTCTGAAACGATATATTGAGGTTTGTAGGCTATTGTCACTTCTTCGTCAACTTCTCCTGCTGTCGGCTCTTCAACGCCGGCAAGCATTTTTGCGAATGTTGTCTTACCGATACCGTTTGATCCGAATGCGGTTACGATTTCATCGTAGAATATTTCACCAGCGTCAGCAGACAGGCTGAATCCGTCATAATCCTTGCTGATGTCTGTATAGCTTGCAAGCGCGTCCCCTTCATCTTCGGGAGTCGGCGGCCTTATTGTAAATTCAATCGGGTTTTTTCTGATTCTGACATTTTCCTCTGCCAAAAATCCATTTATGTAAGCGTTAATGCCTATGCGGACTCCTTTTCTTCCGGATACTACACCATATCCTCCCGGTGAACCGTATAATATATGAACATTGTCTGATAATGCATCCAATGTTGCAAGGTCGTGTTCAATGACAAGTACGCTTTTGCCCTCTTCGGCAAGTGAGCGGATAACCTTGACTGCATTCAGCCTTTGGGATACGTCAAGCCATGAAGTGGGTTCGTCAAAGTAGTAGAAGTCCCCTTCTCTCAGGACTGTTGCAGCTATTGCAACCCTCTGAAGTTCTCCACCACTCAGATTTTCCATTTTTCTGTCTAAAACATTTTCAAGCTGCAGCTCTTTTGTAACATAGTCAAGCTTGTCCCTTTCATTTACATTTTCAAGCAAGTCCCTGACCTTTCCCTTTACAACTTTCGGAAGTTTATCCACCATTTGGGGCTTTAAGATGGTTTTGATATTGCCTTCGGACAAATCCTGGAAATATTTCTGAAGTGCTGAACCCTTGTAGTATTCAATCACTTCATCCCAGTTTTCCTGAGGGCTGTCATAGTCTCCGAAGTTTGGTATCAGGTTTCCTGACAGAATATTCATTATTGTGGACTTTCCGATACCGTTAGGTCCCAAAAGCCCAAGAACGGTACCCTCTTCCAGTGCAGGAAGGCCAAATAATTCGAACTGGTTCTGGCCAAATCTGTGTATCGGATTGTCGGCGGCTTCAGGTAAGTTAATGATTGTAATTGCATCAAATGGACATCTGTTGGTACAGATACCGCATCCTTCACATAATTCTTCTGATATCAACGGCTTTTTTGTGTCTTCGTCAACTACTATGGTGTCTTCATCCATTCTGACACCCGGACAGTAATGAATACAAAGATAATCACATTTTTTGGGTTGACACCGGTCTTTGTCTAAAATTGAAATACGAGTCATTATTATCTCCTTAAAATTATAATCATATATAATTCTATTATTATTTATTAATTAAATTTTGCAATATCCCATTATATTCAAAAAACTTTTTAATTCCTAAACAAAATATTTAATATTGATATTATGAAGCAGGTAATGATTGTCAGAACTGATTTAAAAATGCGCAAAGGAAAAATTGCCGCCCAGTGCTGTCATGGTTCAATCGGTTCTTATAAAAAAACGGACTCTAAAAAAATTAAAAAATGGGAAAATGAGGCGTATGCCAAAGTTGTTTTAAAAGTTCAGACCAAAGAGGAATTGCTGGAGCTGAAAAAAGAGGCTGATGAAAAGGGAATCTCCAATTATCTTGTAATTGATGCAGGAAGGACTCAGATACCTACATCAAGCATTACTGTTTTGGCCATGGGTCCTGATGAGGATGAAATAATTGATGAAGTGACTGGGGATTTGAAACTTTTATAGGTAAACTATTAATTTAATGAAAGCTATTTTCAATTAAACTGGGGTTGTGATAATATCATAAAACAGGTTGTAAAAATTGGGGGAAGTCTGTTCCCGGATTATGCAATCGACTTGGCGGACAAATTAAAAGACACCTCTTCAGTCATTATTTTGGGTGGAGGCGAGTTTGCCAATCTCATTCGCAAATATGATGCTGAACAGGAATTTTCACAGGAAGTCAATCACTGGACAGCTATTGACTGCATGGACATAATGGCAAAACTTGTTGATGATAAAGTTGAGTCTGCAAAACTGGCATTTACTGTTGATGAAATTGAAGAAATATCTAATGAAGGTTTCACTCCGATTTTCATCGTTTCACAATTTTTAAAGACAGAAGATCCCTTTGAATGTTCCTGGGACGTGACTTCAGATTCAATTGCTGCATATGTGGCACACCTTCTGAATGCAAAGCTTTTAATAGTAACAAATGTAAATGGTATATATACCCAAGAACCTAAAGAGCCGGGTTCAACATTCATAAGTAAAATCGATGCAACAACATTACTAACTTTTCAGGAGTCATCGATTGATGTAATGTTACCTTCTCTTTTATTAGAGTTTGGGGCTAATTGTTATGTTGTGAATGGAAAGTTTCCCGAAAGGGTTTTATCTCTTATAGATGATAATATAAATGATTATAACTTCGATTACACAAAAATAATAGGTGAATAAAATGAAAACTGTAGAATGTATTTCATGTAAACAGGAAATTCCATTAACCGGACCTTTCGTAGAGTTCGAATGTCCGATTTGTGGAGCAAAAATTGCAAGATGTGAAAAATGCCGTACCTTTGGTCACGCTTACAAATGTGAATGTGGTTTTGAAGGACCATAAATGTTAAAATGGAGGAATCAGAATGGGTGAAGTATTAACAACTATGAAAATTATGCCAGACAGTCCTGATATAGATTTGGAAGCTATCAAATCTACTATCGAAAGTTCCATGCCTGAAGGCGCAAGAATCCAGGAAATTTCAGAAGAGCCAATCGCTTTTGGTTTAGTTGCTGTAATTTTACAGTTCATCACTGAAGACGGTGAAGGCGGATCTGAACCTGTTGAAGAAATGGTTCAGGGCATTGACGGCGTTGCCAGTATTGAAATTACTGGTGTCGGAAGATTAATGTAAACACTATTTTTCGGTGGGAAGAGTTAAATTATTAATTTTTTCCCATATCTTTTAATATTCTTTTTTTTGGCGTTGCTTCAATTAATTTATAATCTGTACATTTTTAATTTTTTTAGGCTGTCCGAAATATTTATATAGTATTTTATACTACTTGTTATATAACACGTGATATATTTCAGATATGTCTCGGTTAAATTTAGGTTCGCCTAAAAAATACCGAAACATTTATATGCTATGTCTTACTATGTAATACATGGTGATGTAAATTTAGGCATACCTAAATTTAAAGCATTACATACAAAACATATTATTAGTCAAAATAATAATACAATCTCCAAAATAAATCAAATATTAAATTAGCTTTTCACAATTTTCTAATTTAGTATTTTATGGAAAATTATTCTGTCAAATATTTTCCTAATAAAGTCGGTGGTGTTTAAAACTCCTCAACAGATTAAACACCATATATCTCTTTTTTTTTAATATCTTTTTTTTAAAGGAAGTTTTCATGTGATCATTCTGCTATTTACGTTCACCTAAAAAATAGGAATATTTATATATGCGTTTTGATAACATTATAATTAGCAATAAAAATTTAGGTCTACCTAAAAATTTTCATTGCTTATTCATTGGTTTTATGAAAACCATATTGAAAAACTCCGATTGTTATTAAGGTGAATGATTCATTTTAATAACGGCATATAACTACTCTCAGAAATTAAATATGTTAATCATATTTAATTTCAATTATTAATTAATTTTATATGTGATTTTGATGTCTGAAGTTAAGAATAAACCTGCATGCTGCACAACAAAAGAAGATCCAAAAAAGAAAAAGAGCTTTTTAAAAAAATTATGGTGCTTCTTTTTTGGCTGCAACTGTCACTGATTAATTTAATAATATTTAAGTACAATAAAAAGAATAGTTTTATATAACTATTTTAATTAATTAGTGTGGGTAAGATTATGAATAGGACAAAAAGACTGATTTTAGCTATTTTAATTATTGTTCTTATTGGTTTGGGTTCAATAATTGCCGGCGCTTTATTCCTTAGTCAGACTTCTAATTTGACAACTGGAGACAAACATGTTTTAGTCTGTGCTATTGATGAAAGTGAACAAAGGGCAGGGATGGGTGCCTGTGACATGGCGTTTATCGTCACACTGGATAACGGTACTCTAAAAGATTATACTGCATTTTATCCTGGTGGAATGAGACATCCTACTGCGGCAGAACCCGAAGAATATCAAAAACAAGGTGCTGGACCTAAATTGCTGATGCACGACGCATTCTATGATGCGAATAATTCTAAAGGGCTGCAATATGCAAAAGAAATTGTTGAAAGCAACACTGGCGTTAAAATCGATAATGTCGTTGCAGTTAATTCCAAAGGATTGGATGCCGTGCTGGCTGCGGCAGGGCCATTGGAAGTGAACGGCACACAAACCAATGCAAGCGCTATTGATATTATCCGTGAAGAAGACTGGCATCAGGGTGTATCCAGAGGGGAAGCCGTATTGGATATTGTCAAGGCGGCCGCCGCTAAGGCAAAAGATCCAGATAAAAAATCCGCCATGATTAGCGCTGCAATGGACCAGTTTTCCAAAGGAAATATTATCATTGATAAACAGAACGATTTTGCTGGTTTGCTGGCATCAAAAGGAATTGAAACTTTCTTCCATTAATTCCTTTTCTTTTTTTTATTTTCATATTTTTGGCTCTAATTTTTTGATTACCACTCCCATAAACACAACAACTGTCGGGAAGAATAAACTGTATATTATTAGTAATAGGTTTCCGGAGACAATATCTCCCATGACGGTTGAGCTGGCCATCAGCATTATCAGAATGACTACAGGAGCCAAAATGGCAATGAATGTATAAATTAAAATAAATGAATTTAGTTTTTGGGAGTATTCCTTTAGTTTTATTTGTGTCTCAAAGGAAATGTCCTTTGCAATGATGTTCAGGCTGTTGGCCAGATTTCCACCCACTCTTAAAGTGCCGATTATCTGGTGAATTGTCCTGCTCAAACCTTCGGATTTGACCCTGTGAGACATTTCCAAAAGGGATTCTTCAGTTGGTTTTCCATATTTCACCTCTTCTAAAACCCTGTTGAATTCTCTGGAAAGTGATCCGTAATCTGCATTTTTAACTGTTATTAGTGTGTCATGCAGTCCTTTTCCGGATTTTAATTCTATCCCCATGTGCCTTAATGCATAGGGCAGTTCCTGATTCAAATCAGAATAAGAGTTTTTTTCTTTAATCTGAGGATAATTGGCGGTGAAGACATAAATCATTGCCGTTATGACAAGATATATTCCGCCAAGCTCCAATGATATAAAACAGCTTATCAGTATGAATATGATAATCAGGATTGGGATTGCGCGCTTTTTGAAGAGATATTTTAGTAGAATATTCCTAATTAATTCAATTCGTTCATTTTCCACATTTTCACTTTTAGGGGATTTTTCAAAGTCTAACATAGAAAATACCTTTGGATTATCCTCTTTTCCGGTTTCATTTTCATTGCCTTTCAGTGAGAAACTCTTCACCGTTTCAACAAAAAACAAAAAGATTCCCCCTAAGGTAATAAAAAATCTTTTAAGAATAATATCACCCGTTTAAAATTATTTCATTTAACACTTTTTGAGGGTTGGCATAATACAATTCTAAAACGGCGTTCACATCATTCACGGCATGTATGTTATGATTTAACATATGCTTTAGAACTAATTCCCTGTTTTCGATTTCTCTGTAGATTTCATGCAAGGACTTGCCGCTCAAATTAGCTATTTGGGTTAATGTGCTGCTGGAAACGCTGACATTTTCAATGTGGTCCCTTTCGGGATTCCATTTGAAAATCCTGTTCAGCTGGGTTACCCCTTCTTCAATGCCTACAATTTCTGCAACTTCACTTACTCTTCTGTATGAAATTCCGGAGGGGGTATAGATTCTGTTCTGCATTATTATAAAATCGATGGCCTGAATCATTATTTTCGGCACTGACATGGGTTTAGTTGTAAGTCTTGTAATCGTTTCTCTTGCGCTGTTTGAATGCAGTGTTCCAAATCCTGAATGACCTGTATTCAAGGCAGTGAATAATGTAATTGCTTCTTCACCTCTGACCTCACCCACTATTATCCTGTCGGGGCGTTGTCTTAAGGAATTTTTAACCAGGTCGTTCATTGTCAGTTCTCCCTTATTTTCAACATTTGCAGGTCTTGTTTCCATTCTTATTACGTGTTCATGAGGTATTTGAAGTTCCAATGTGTCTTCAATAGTGATGATTCTTTCTTTAGGCGGGATAAATGCTGACAGGGCATTTAATGTTGTTGTTTTGCCCGAACTTGTTCCTCCGGATATTATTGCATTGGCAGATTTAACGCCCAGTCCGTCAAAGCATAACCAAAAGAATGCGGCAAGTTCAAGGGATATGGTTTTTGAATTGATGAGGTCTATAACTGTCAGAGGATCTTTTTTGAATTTACGGATTGTAAGTGAAGGTCCGTCTGCAGAAACTGGCGGGATTGTGGCGTTTATTCTTGAGCCATCCTTCAATCTTCCGTCAAGAATCGGGGATTCCTGATCAATTCTTCTGTTGATTTCCCGAGACATTGAGTCAATTAAATCCAGGAGTTCCTGCTCTTCATTAAATCGGATATTGGTTTTCATCATTCCGTATTTTCTATGGTAGACAAAAAGGGGTTTGCCTACACCGATTATCATAATCTCTTCCAGTTCGTCATCCTGTATCAGTGAGTCGATTTTGCCGTATCCTATAATATCCCTGAGTAGCTTTCCTGACAGGGTATCCAAATATTCATTTGTGATGTTTTTATTTTGAGGTTGTGTGGAAAACTTGTTGAATATGAAGGCCTTTATGTCATTTAATAGTTTCTCTTCATTCAGTTGAAAATTTTCACCGGATGATATAGCTAAATCCACTAAATTTTCACGAATTTCATTCAAAAGAATTTTTTCCTCAGGGGAATAATTTTGTTTAATCACATCATATTGCGGTATAAGTTGATTATTGTTTTTATTTTCTTTATTTTCCATTTTAAAAACCTGCCAAATGTTTTTTCATATTTTTAAAATTAGTAATACTAATTAATAAATTTTTATTACATTGCAAATCATAATTACTTACTTGAAACAAAAATTAAAATATAAAACAATTGTGGCGTGCGATTATGATAACCAAAAAGGAATTGGATGAAAAGATTGAAGATATTCAGGAATGCGGGCAGTGTTTGGATATTCAAATTAAAAAGTTCTCACCAATAACAGATTATGAGGACTTCAACAGTTTGGATGATGATTTCAAACGTTGCAGCTGTGGAAAACGACCTATAGATGTTGTGATGGCACATATTCTAAAAATAATGATTGAAGAGGGGACTGTCCCTGAAAAAGCAACTCTCAGACGAAATTCTCCGGTTCCTCTGTCCAAATTCTATTACAGCAGCCTGAACCCGCAATTTTTGGCCAAAAAAAGCCTGATATTATTGCACCCGGATTTCACAGGCGAAGTTGCATCAAGACTGGTTGATGAAGTTTCGGAGGTGGCATGTGTTTTAAAAGGGTCTCCGCAGGATACTGTCGGGATTTTTGACAAAAATTCGGATAGCAATCATTTTGAGATTCTTGAAGGTGATGACACTCAGATAAATGTCATGAGAACATTGCTTGGCGATAAGATTGTCCTTGTTAAAAAACAGTCCAAACACCATATTGAAGTTGCAATGACTACTGAACAGAAACTGGTTCAACTGCATAACTATTTAAACAATAATTCAATTAATGCGGAAACTGCCGTTGATGCAATGTGCGGATTGGGGGCAATTGGGATTTATCTTTCAAAATATGGCTTTGAAAAGGTAATATTCAATGATATCAATCCTGAGATGATTGATGCATTAAAGGTGAATTTGGAAATTAATGATATCTCTGATGGTTATGAAATTTACAACGAATCCTTTGAGGATTTAAAAATAGATGGAGTAGATTTATGCGTTATTGACGCATTTCCCGGCGCGGACATATCGAAAATAAAAGAAAAAGCTGATGAAATGGCGCACAACGTTATTGTCATATAATATTTGAAAATAAAAAAAGGTAGAGATTGTAAAATCTCTATACAATTTTAATTTTGATGTCTCTTGTTACGGCGTTGTATGCTGAGTTTCCTGCATACATTGCTTGGGCGTTGAATGTGCCTACTTTGTTGATGTTGATTTTTATGCTGGCGACGCCGTTGTTGTCGGTGGTTCCGACGTATGTTTTGCCGTTTAATTTGAAGACTATTTTTGAACCTTCTGGGAGTGGTTTGTCGTCTCTGTTTCTTAGGTGGACTTTGATGATTTTGTTGTTGTCGCTTGCTTTGAATTGGCTGTCTGCGCCGCGTACCATTACTGATGGTGTTTCTTTGATGACTCTGATGTATCCTGATCTGTTGGATGCATTGTATTGGTCATCTCCTTCAAAGCTGACTGTTGCGTTGTGTACGCCGAAGCCTATGCCTACTCTGATGTATGCGTTTCCGTTTTCATCGGTTATACCTTTCCATATGGAGTCGTATGCTCTGATGCAGACGGTTTTATTTGCAAGAGGTTGGTTGTTTTCGTCCCATAGTGTAACTTGGACTATTTTTGTTTGTGTAACGAAGTAGAGTGCGTTACGCAAAAAGATTTTGGTTTGCTTTTTATTTTCAATGGTGAATTTGACTGTTTGTTTGTTGGAGTCTTTGTATGTTTCGTTTCCGTAGGCTTGCACGTTTACATTGTATGTGCCGTCTGGTAGGTTGGCTGTGGAATATTTGGCCTGACCATTGGCATCGGTGGTTATGTTTTTACCGCCGTCAATGGCAAATCCTACTTTAAGTCCGCTTATAGGGTTTCCGTCGTTATCTTTTACGGTTGCAAGAATATTTTTGCTTTTGGCATCGTATGTGGCATTTAATTCTGTATCCAGTTTATTTACAGTGATTTTTGCTGTTTTTGTAACTGGATTGTGATTGTCATCAGGTATTGTTGTTACGGATAATGTGTATGTTCCCACATTCAAATTAGAGACAGTTATCTTGGTCCCGTCAACATTAACGATTGCTTTTGGCTGGTTTATGACTTCCGCTGTGATTCCGGTAGATCCGGTGAATGTTGCGGTTGTGGTTCCTTTGGATTTGTAGTCGAATGTTATGTCGTTGACTGTTAATGTTGAGTTGATTTTTCTGACAGTAATGTTGGCAGTTTTAGTAACAGAGATATAATTTTCATCAGGAACTGTTGTTACTGTTAAGGTGTATTTTCCTGCATCCAATACTGGAATTTCTATTGTAAATCCATCGACTTTGACATCTTGGTCATTGATTTTGGCGGTTATTCCTTTGGCTCCGGTGGTGTCTGCTGTGATGTTTATGGAGTTTGTAGTCCAGTGCTGATGATTCGATGTTTAGTATGGATTGTGCTTTGTTTACTTTGATGTTTATTGTTTTTGTGGTTTTTTCGTAGTTTTTGTTTCCTGTGAATGTTATTGTGATTTTTGCTGTTCCGGTTGAAGCTGCTGTGATTTCTCCATTGGAGTTGACACTGACAACATCAGGGTTGCTGCTTGCAAATGTGATGTTTCCTTCTGCATTTTCAGGTGCCAACACATAAACGAGTTCGGATTTGTCCCCAAATATCAGCTCTAAATCATTTGCGGCGATTTCAGTTGGTGCCTTATTGACAGTGATTTTGGCTGTTTTAGTCACGGGGTTATGGTTTTTGTCAGGTATTGTTGTTACTGTTAATGTGTATTTGCCTGCATCTAATACTGGAATTTCTATTGTAAATCCGTCAACTTTGACATCTTGGTCATTGATTTTGGCGGTTATTCCTTTGGCTCCGGTGGTGTCTGCTGTGATGTTTATGGAGTTTCCGTAGTCCAGTGCTGATGATCCGATGCTTAGGGTTGAATTTGCCTTTTCCACTTTGATGTTTATTGTTTTTGTGGTTTTTTCGTAGTTTTTGTTTCCTGTGAA